>MNXB01000090.1 GCA_001871125.1 Elusimicrobia bacterium CG1_02_37_114 | reverse complement strand
ACAGAGGATAAAAATAAAGATGGCAAGCCTGATTTATGGATATTTTATGACGATAACAACAGGCCTTTAAAGATTGAGAACGACAGAAATTTTGACGACAAGCTGGATCTCTGGATAATATACGGGGAAAAAGGCGCCAGGGTTACACAGATTGATTTAAATTTTGACGGAAGGCCTGACATGTATTCATACTACCGATATGGCCAGCGCATAAAATTAGAGATAGACACAGATTATGACGGTAAGCTCGATCAGATAAATGAATATTCAGATGACAGGCTTGTAAAGATGCAAAGAACCGGTAAAGACAAAAAATTAGAAACTGTCTTTGATATAACCAGCCGTTACTCATCTCAGCAGAAAAACACCCAGTATTACGAAACCAATTCCCAGACCCTTGGCGACAGTAAAGCTCTCCCCGAAAAACAAAAGCCCGAGTAAAAAAGAAACCAATGGATATGTAGCGGCAACAGGCACCATCTTGGACACTTCTCCATGTTTCAGCGCGCTGTAAAAAAATATCTGACCCAGGATGCTGGCAAGGATGCCTCCCATAAATAAAAATAGTATTGTCTTGGGATCCGCCTTCAAAGCCGTTTTTAAAATGCCTATATTGAAAATAGACATTATAACAGCTCCCAAGATAATCCCGGACGAACTGTTTATCAAAACTCTCCTGGGGACGTCCCGGCTCATACTTATCCCTGTCCCAGAAACGCGACGAGTCGGGAGTAAAAATTTCGTCAATAAGTATTTTCTTACCGTCAAGAAAACCAAATTCAAACTTCGTATCGGCAAGAATTATACCGCATTTCTCAGTGTATTCACTTGCCTTTGTATAAAGTTCAATGGTCGTTTCTTTCAGGAATTTCGCTAAGTCAATACCTTTATTTTTAACAATATCCTCGTAAGTAATGTTCATATCATGCCCTGAATCTGCTTTTGTTGAAGGAGTAAAAATCGGTTCCGGTAGTTTGTCTGATTCTCTTAATCCTGCCGGGAGTTTTATCCCTGAGACAATACCCGACTTCTGGTATTCTTTCCAGCCCGAACCGGAAAGATACCCGCGGGCGACACATTCAATATCTATCCTATCAGCCCTGTGTACCAGCATTGACCGGCTATCAATACTCTTTTCATTAAAAGGCTTGGGATATTTATTGATATCGGCAGTGATTAGATGGTTAGGTATTATATCTTTAACATAATCAAACCAGAATACGGATAACCGGGTAAGAATTTTCCCCTTACCAGGTATGGGTGTCGGGAGGATATAGTCAAAGCAGGAAATTCTGTCTGTTGCAACAATCAATAATTTCTTCTTATCTACTTCATATACATCTCGGACTTTACCACGGTAAAACGGTTTGCTGTCTGGTAAAAAATCATTCATCTAACAAGTCTCATTTCTTTCCGAGTTCCAATTTATAGTCCATAAGTTTCTTTTCAAGTTTTTTGTCATTCAACGCAAGTATCTGACATGCGAGTATAGCAGCATTCTCTGCCATATCAATACCAACACATGCTACAGGGACGCCTCTCGGCATCTGGACAATAGACAGCAGTGAATCAAGCCCTGAAAAACTTGCGTTCTTTGCCACGCCTATCACAGGTCTGGTTGTATAGGAAGCAATAACACCCGGTAGATGCGCTGCCATACCTGCAATAGCGATATAAACCTTGGTATTTGATTTCTTTATTACCTCAGATAATTTTTCCGGCTGCCTGTGTGCCGAAATTATCATCGTTTCGCAGTCAATACCAAAATCATCCAGTACTTTCTTTACTCTTTCTATCAACTCTTCATCTGATTTACTACCCGCTATAACAAACACTTCCATTTTATTGAACTCCTTTAACGAGACCCTTCACCTTCGGTTCAGGGTGACCCGAATTCGGGTCATTTTCCCATCCCTACGCCCTGGCTTTTTTGCATAAGTTTACCTTCGGATTTTATTGAAGGTGCTATGATTAATTCGGTTTTTTGCAATTCCTTAATGGTTTTTGCGCCAACCGAGCCCATGCAGGTACGAAGCGCACCGACCAGATTCTGTGTGCCGTCATCAGTATTTGCAGGACCTAAAAGTATTTCTTCTAAACTGCCTGTAGTCCCTACGTATATCCTTGTCCCGCGCGGCAAATAGTTATGAGGCATAGCCATACCCCAGTGATAACCTTTACCGGGTGCCTCTATAGCACGTGCAAACGCATTGCCTAACATAACCGCATCAGCCCCGCTGACAAATGCTTTACATACATCACCGCCTGTTAACATACCCCCGTCTGTAATAATTGATACATACCTGCCTGTCTTTTTATAATAATAGTCCCTTGCTTTTGCACAATCAACTGTTGCGGTAACCTGCGGCACGCCTATACCCAGGACGCCTCTTGTCGTACAGGATGCTCCCGGACCGATTCCCACAAGGATACCCGCGCAACCTGTTTGCATCAACTCAAGCGCAACTTTATATGTAACGCAATTACCCATAACAACAGGTATCTTCAGTTCTTTACATAATTTCTTTAAATCAACAGGTGTGTGTTTTGTAGATTTATGCACGGTTGTCAAAACCGTCCCCTGTACAACAAAAATATCTGCTCCTGCCTTAACTGCTATACGGCCATACTCCAACGCCTTCTGCGGTATAGCAGAACACACAGCCATTACATTTGATTTTTTGATTTCCTGTATCCTTTTTAATATAAGTTCCTCTTTTATGGGTTCTTTATATATTCCCTGTACGATTTTCGTTGCTTCGTCATTATCTGCTTCTTTTATTCGTGTAAATATATCTTCGGTATTTTCATACCGTGTCTGTACTCCATCTAAGTTGAGCACTGCCAAACCACCCAACTGTCCAAATCTCACAGCAAATTGGACATCAACAACGCCGTCCATTGCACTTGCCAGGAATGGTACAGGAAGTTTTATTGGACCTATACGCGTGATTATATCCGTATCTACAGGGTCAATTGTAGTTTCTCCCGGGACTATTGCCACTTCATCAAAACCATATGCACGACGTGCTTCTCTATCACGACCAATAAAAAAAGCCATAATTTATTCCTTTCTTGCCAAAGTTATTTCTTTCTGCTTTTGATAACGACCTTTTTTATCCGCATATGAAACTTCGCATATTTCGTCACTTTCAAGAAATAATATCTGTGCTATACCTTCAAAAGAATATATCTTTGCCGGGTGCATTGTAGTATTAGAAACTGCAATCGTAGCATATCCTTCCCATTCGGGTTCAAAAGGTGTAACATTGACAATTATACCGCATCTTGCATAAGTGGATTTACCGAAGCAAATCGTTATAATATTTCTTGGTATACGAAAATATTCCACTGACCTTGCCAATACAAAAGAATTGGGCGGTATAATACATGCCCTGCCTTTAAAATCAACGAATGATTCAACATTAGATTTCTTAGGGTCTATAACTGTGCTGTTTCTGTTTTCAAAAATCTTAAACTCATCTGAAATGCGCATATCATATCCATATGAAGAAATACCATAAGAAATAACATCTTTTGAGACCTGGTTTTCTACAAATGGTTCAATCATTTTATGTTCAATAGAGAATTTTTTTATCCAGGTGTCAGACTTAATCACGATTTTATGCTCCCCTTAATTTTTAACCCCCTATTGATTTCGTTCCATAAATCTTGGAACGGAATCAATACATAGGGGGTAAAATTCTTTGTAACTTATTTTGCAAAGAATTTTACCAGCATTTAGAATAGCCGCAGCCCCGACAATAGACACAGCCTTCCGCCACAATCAGCATTTCACCGCAGTCAGGACACTGCGGGCATGCACCAATAAAATTCAAATTATTTGAACTGTTTGCTGCGTCCTGTGTCCTCTGCTGGTGTTCGGCAGGATTTGAATTCTGGTCAAATAGTCCGGGCAGATTTCTTTCTTTCATATAAATTTCTACCGCTTTGCCAATTGCATCAGCACAGGAAAATATGGTCCCACCATTACTGAACATCGGTGTCGGGCATCTGATGCCTTTTAACTGTTTTATTATTTCTTCTACATTTATCCCTGAACGCAATGCCAGTGATACTAAACGGCCGGTTGCTTCCGCCTGGCTCTGAGCACATCCGCCGGATTTGCCTAATTGCGCAAATAACTCGCATGCGCCTTTCTCATCTTCATTTATAGTTATATACATTTTCCCGCAACCTGTGTTCATCATAATGGTCGTACCGTGTGTTACTGAAGGTCTTAAACGCGGCATCAGCTGTTTCTCTATAGAAGACTTCTCTCCTATATTAATAACCTGTTTATCCCTGCTCCTGTCCCGATATACGGTTACACCTTTACATCCTAACTGGTAGGCCAGCATATACACTCTTGCAATCTCTTCCTTTTTTGCATCATGCGGAAAATTGACGGTCTTTGATACGGCATTATCTGTATATTTCTGGAATGCTGCCTGCATGCGAATATGATGCTCCGGTGGTATATCATGTGCTGTTACAAAAATTCTTCTTATTTCGGCAGGAACTGACTTCTGTTTTTGTATTGAACCATTCTTTGCAACCTCTCTCATTAATTCTTCTGAATAAAATCCTTCCTGTTTTGCAATTTCTTCAAAATAAGGATTGATTTCCAAAAATTCCTGATTATCAAGAATGTTTGATTTCTTATAGACTATGGCAAATAAAGGTTCTACACCGTTTGATACACCGGCAATCATCCCGATTGTCCCGGTGGGTGCAATAGTAGTCAATGTAGCATTCCGTCTCGGCCTGTCATTTTTAAAAACACTCTTTTTAAAGTTAGGAAATTCTCCCCGTGTTTTTGCTAATTCAACTGATGCTTCAACAGCATTGCTGTGAATAAAACCCATAACCTTCTCTGCCAGCCTCAGGGCTTCCTTTATTGAATATGATATTTTAAGTTGTATCAGAAGGTCCGCCCAGCCCATCACACCTAAACCAATCTTACGGTTTGCTTTTGTCATTTCCTCAATCTTGGGTATCGGGAAATGATTCATATCAATGACATTGTCAAGAAAGTGTACTGAACGACGTGTTACCCTTGCAAGTTTATTCCAGTCTATATCGTTGTTCTCATGGTTATACATCAGTGCAAGATTTATAGAGCCTAAATTACAGGATTCATAAGGTAAAAGTGGCTGTTCTCCGCATGGGTTAGTTGACTCAATCTTGCCTAATTCAGGCGTAGGGTTTGATTCGTTAATCCTGTCGAGAAATACTACCCCGGGTTCACCGTTATTGTGTGCATGTTCAACAATTTTATCAAATACCATTCTGGCATCAAGCATACCTGATATCTGTTCTGTGCGCGGATTACGCAATGGATACTCTTTATTATCCTCTACTGCTTCAATAAATTCTTCTGTAAGTGCCACTGAGATATTGAAATTTATCAGTTTATCGTTTCTATTCTTGCAGGATATAAACTCCAGAATATCCGGATGGTCAACACGAAGGATTCCCATATTCGCCCCTCTGCGCGTACCACCCTGTTTTATCGCTTCAGTTGCAGCATTAAAAACTTCCATAAAAGAAACAGGCCCTGAGGAAATTCCTGAAGTGGATTGCACTATATCTTTTTTAGGCCGCAATTTTGAAAAGGAGAATCCTGTCCCGCCGCCGGATTTATGTATAAGTGCAGTGTTTTTGAGTGTCTCAAAGATTGACTCCATAGAATCTTCTACCGGCAAAACAAAACAGGCGGACAGTTGCTGTAACTCTCTGCCGGCATTCATCAGTGTGGGTGAATTTGGAATAAATTCAAGGTTAGCCATTGTATCGTAAAATTCTTCTATTACGGGTTTTATATCTTTCTGGGGTTCATAAATCAAATCAGATTGAGCAATGTTCTTCGCAACACGGTAAAACAGCTCTTCAGGGGTTTCAATCGGATTTCCCTGCTGGTCTTTTTTAAGATAGCGTTTCTCAAGTATTGTTCGTGCTGTTGAAGTTAGTTTAACTTCACGGTTTTTGCTCATTTCCCCTTACCTTCAGCTGCTGTTTCAACTGTTGTCTTTTTAGATACCTTATTTCTTTCATAAAAGTATCTATGTCATACTGGTGATAAACTGACGCAAATCTTATGTAGGCAACACTGTCAACTTCAAAAAGTTTCTTGAGGACTTTCTCGCCTATGATACTGCTTGGCACTTCCATAACATAATCTTCCAGTTCATGTTCAATTTCATTTATAAGTTTTTCTATTCTATCGGTTGATACCGGTCTCTTTTCACAGGCACGTATAACTCCTTCGCGGAGTTTGTTCCTGTCAAACAGTTCCCTGCGTTTATCGCTTTTAACAACATATAAAGGAAGTTCTTCCAATCGCTCATATGTGGTAAAACGTTTACTGCATTCCCTGCACTGTCTTCTGCGACGTATAACGCTCTCGCCATCCACACCGCGGGAATTAATAACCATAGCGTCAAGACTGCTGCAAAACGGACACTTCATAGGGTAAGAACCTTATTTTAGGAGGTTTTGGACTAATACTACATATAGACTTGAGTAATACAATCCTACAATATATTGTATTAGTTTGTCAAGAGGTTGGCAAAAAAACTTTTTGAAGTATATTCTTCCGTCAAGAATTCTTAAAATAAATAACGAGTTCTCTTACATATTGAAACTAGCATCAACATTACAGGTACTTCTATCAATACTCCCACAACCGTAGCAAGAGCCGCTCCTGAACTTAATCCAAAAACCATAGTTGCTGTTGCAATAGCAACTTCAAAATGATTACTTGCTCCTATCATTGCCGATGGAGCGGCATCTTCATAACTTAGTTTTAATACTTTTGCCAGGCCATATGTAATCCAGAAAATAAGGTTTGTCTGGATAAAGAGCGGTATTGCAATCCAGAGTATTGTTAACGGTTTTGAAATGATGATATCGCCCTTGAAAGAAAACAGTAGAACAAGAGTAATAAGTAGTGCAATTATTGATACTGGTGTTAAAAGATGCAGGAACTTATCCTTGAACCATTCTTCACCCTTAATTTTGATTACCCATTTACGGGAGAGATATCCTGCCAATAAAGGAAGTGCCACATATATGCTGATTGAAAGCAGTAATGCCTGCCAGGGGACGGGCAGCCTGCCAACTCCAAGCAGGAAACCACCCAAAGGGCCATAGAAAAACAACATAGTGAGTGAATTTATTGCAACCATTACAAGGGTATGTCCGTCGTTTCCCTTTGCAAGGTAACCCCAGACAAGCACCATTGCAGTACAGGGAGCAATGCCTAATAAAATACATCCTGCAAGGTAACTTCTCCAGAGAGGTATTTCAAGCATTCTTATACCGTTTTCCAATACGACTTTACCAGTGCCGTGTATGGAACCTATTGCCCAATCTGCCCCGGGAGGAAGTTTCACCAGGTCAATAGCATCAGCCCCGATGAAATTTTTAAATAATATACCAAGAAAAAAAATAGCTATCGCATACATCGTAAATGGTTTAATCGCCCAGTTGGCAAATAGCGTCAATCCCACGGGTTTAACAGATTTTCCTGCTTTTAATATATCGGTAAAATCAATCTTTACCATTATCGGATACATCATGAAAAATAAACATATCGCTATAGGGATGGAAACAACTGGAGCGTGGTTGACATAAATCGCCATACCATCAAGGGATTTCGCAATACCAGGTGCTATCTTCCCTATTATTATACCTGCGAAAATACAAAGTAATACCCACCCTGTCAGATATTTTTCAAAAAAACCTAATTTCCTCTCACTTCCAGCACTTTCCATTGTTTCGCCTCTCAATTTATGTTAAGCCTTTTATCACATCGTTGACCAGACAAGATAAATTGCCCCGATTATTACTAAAATCCCACAGACTTTTTTAAGCAGGACTGCGCCTTTTGACTTTTCATTCCAGTTCAGGTATTTCTGAACTATGCCTGTAAATGTTCCCGCTAAAACTATAACTGAACAATGACCTACTGCATAGAAGAGTATGAGGGACATGGCAAACACAAAATTAGTTGAAGCTATCTTGAATACTATACCCAGCATGGGTGCCATGTAAGCAAAAGTGCAAGGCCCTATCGCTACTCCGAATACAAGCCCGAGAATAAATGAAGCAAACAATCCTTTCATTTTAAAGCCCGTATGAAAAAACGGATTAAGGAAAGGTATGTTGATTATTTCAAGCAGGTATAATCCCACAATAAACAGTATACTGGCTACTATATAATTGCCGTATGGACCTATGTCTCCCAGCATTCTTCCCATCAAGCCGGTAATAGCGCCGATAACACCGATTGTTATTAATATACCTGTTGAAAATAGTGATGCAAGAATAAAAGCCCTTTTTATAGGAACCTTGCCTTGTCCATCAATAAATCCCACAATGAGAGGTATGCTTGAAAGGTGGCAGGGACTTAATAATATACTGAAAATCCCCCAGATAAAAGAAGCGATAAATGCTATACCTGCAGTTGATTCAATAGAGGTTGAAAGCCATTCAAATAATGTTCTTATCATTCCACTCCCTTCATTCTTAAAACCTTAACCAGTTCGTCTTTAGGGAAATATCCCTCGTGTCTGTAATATTCGTTTCCGTCTTTATCCAGAAACACCTGTGTTGGTATTAATCTTATTCTGTATTTCTGTGCATAGGGTTTGCCTTCTTCTGTCCAGACATCGTAAAATATAACTTTTACCTGGTCTCCGTATTCTTCTTCAATTTCTTTCATAATTGGCTGCATCATTTTGCAGGGGATACACCCTACTGACCCGAGTTCCACAAATGTAACTTTTATTTCTTGTGTTTTCTTTTTTTCTTTTTTCAATTCTTCAGAATCTGTTTTGACTATTTCTTTGACAGGGTTTTCAGCGGGCTTATTGGTTGTTTCGGTTTTATTGTTGTTGTTTCCACACCCGTATATAAACAAAGTTATTAGTGATAATGCGATACAGAATTTTATGTTTGGTCGTGTCATAATTCACCGCCTCCATTCTGCAATTCATTTATCCATTCAGTTACCTTTATTTTTTTATCCAATTCTTTATCTCCTCTTCGGATGGTATTCTTCCTGAAACTTTTACCTCGCCGTCAACTGCAAGTGCCGGTGTGACCATCACGCCGTAATTCATTATGTCGTTAATTTTGTCTACTTTTGATATTTCAGCGGAAACCCCTGTATCTTTTACTGCTTTTTCTGTAAGTTCCATCAGTTTCTTGCATTTAGGGCATCCTGTTCCCAATATTTCAATTTTCATTCTCTCTCTGTCTCCTTTCTTGCCTGAACACCAAGAATGACCATATCAATTTTTGCGGAAATACTTCTTGATTCCGCTTCTTTAGAAACAATTACGCTCACCCCGGCAAATAGTGCTTCTTTTTTATTATCGACTGTAATCTCACCATTGCCTTCAATAATATAAAACAGGACATCATTGGTCATCTTGCATGGTGGTATTATCTGTCCCGCTTTCAGACATACAACCTGTGCTTTTAACCCCCCGGAATCATAGAATATTTCTTTTTGAGGTTTGTCGTCAGAATATTTTATAAGTTTGTTGATATCTGTTTTATGCATTTTTCGTCACCTCTTTCTATGAAAATAAATATCCAAATATCATACCCGTTATTGTTGCCATTACTACAACAAGCATAATATAGGTAATTGTTTTTTTAGTGCCCATGATACTTCTTATCACAAGCATATTGGGTAAACTCAAAGCAGGACCTGCCAATAAAAGAGCAAGAGCAGGACCCTTGCCCATACCAGATCCTATTAGTCCCTGTAATATTGGCACCTCTGTTAATGTGGCAAAATACATCAATGCGCCGGCAACCGAAGCAAAAAGATTAGCCCAGATACTGTTCCCGCCCACAAATTTTGTTATCCACTCATTCGGTATCAATGCCTGATGACCCGGCCTGCCTAACAGAAATCCTGCAACTATTACACCCGCAAAGAGCAGAGGCAGGATTTGTTTTGCAAATACCCAGGTGGATGAAGTCCATTGTATTAATTCCATTTTTCTAAACCATGCAATCAACATAGAAATAAGAGCAACCATTAGTATCCCGGTAATATACCATTTACTATTGTATATCAACTGCCAGATTCTGATTGATTCATCTTTGCCCCAGTTCGCAAAAACAAGTATGCCTACCATTACTGCAAAATAGAGGGCTGTCTTCCATAGAGGCCTGGCTTCCTTTTTATCTTCAGCCATTTTAAAACTTTCATCGTTCCCCGTGCTTTGTTCCTTACCGAATATAAGATGCATACACAAGCCGATTATTATTGAAAAAATTACAGCCCCTAATGCTCGTGCAATACCGAGTTCAATTCCCAGTACTCGTGCTGTCAGAATTATTGCAAGGACATTTATCGCGGGTCCGGAATAAAGAAAAGCAGTAGCGGGACCTATTCCTGCACCTCTTTTATAAATTCCTGCAAACAACGGAAGCACCGTGCAGGAACACACTGCAAGTATTGTTCCTGAAACAGATGCTACTGAATAAGATAATATCTTATTGGCTTTCGGTCCCAGATACTTGATGACGGAGTTCTGGCTTATGAAATTGGCAATGGCACCTGCTATGAAAAATGCAGGAATAAGACATAAGAGAACATGCTGTCTTGCATATTCCTGAAGCATGTATAATGACTCAAGCAAGGAATTCTGGAACACAAGATTCCCAACAGGGAGAAAATAAGCAATTAAAAAAACACTCAATAAAATAAATAGCCTGTAAATCTCATTCATGATGTTACCTCATGATTTGTAAGTGTATCAATATATCAAAGAGTATTCATATGGATTGAGTAAAAAAAATTACTTCTTACATATTTCTTCTCTGTCTGCTTTTGTTGACATCTTTATGTCTTCCAGAATCTCCGGATTATCATTTAATACTTTTGAAATCGTCTTCAATATTTCAGGAGCGTATCTGTTGTACTCTCCTCGGGATAATTCGTAATCAATCCATAGCCCGTCTTTCTTGTCATTCACCAGTCCTGCTTCCTTCAGCACTTTTAAATGGTGGGAAACATTTGATTGTCCGATTTTAAGAACCGCTGTTAATTCGCAGACACACATTCTCTTTTTTTCAAGGAGTTTCAGTATCCTGACTCTTATCGGGTCTGACATAGCTTTAAAGGATTTAACCAAATCTTTCAATATTAACCACCTTAAGCATACAAATATATCAACATATATTAATATACTAAAATAATTGTTACTTGTCAATATCCTACAAACATATATTTGACAAGATGATATTTATTATGTAAAGTTATGTAGGAAGGTGTGGCAAAACGATGGATTTTTTAAGAAAACACACACGGACAATTTTTATAATTACAATAATTGGTTTCCTGGCAGGGGTTTTTATAGGTTTTGGAGCATACTTCAGGGAAAAAGGGGCACCTACTGACGCTGTTGCAAAAATTAATGGTGTGAAAATTCCTTTTAAAAAATACCAGTCTTTATATACTCGTGTTATGGATAACCTGCGCGAGTCAAATACTGATATAACAGACCTTGTGGTCCAGCAAAAACGGCAGGAGGTCCTTCAGGATTTGATACAGGAAGAAGTCTTCTGGCAGGAAGCGGCTAAATATGGTATCTTGGTTACAGATAAAGAACTGGCGGCAACTGTCCAGAGTTTCCCTGCATTCCAGAAGGATGGTAGATTTGACCAGCAGGTATACTTCCAGATTTTATTTTATCGCCTCCGGATGACTCCGCAGGAATTTGAAGAATCCCAGAAAAGACGAATTGCCATGTTTAAGATAAGGGATATAGTAATTTCGGGTTTGAAAATCACCGAACAGGAAGTACAGTTTGAATATTTTATGGAACATCAGGGTAATATGAAGAAATACGAAAAAGACAGGGACGAATTTCTAAAAAAATTACAAAATGAAAAAACTCTCGCTCTCCTAAACGACTGGTATAAAACATTAAGCAATTCAATCAAGGTCCAGGTTTTTCCCGAACATTTTCAATAATAATTTAAGTTTTTCTAAAGGCAGGCCCACAACATTATAATAATCACCATAAATTTTTTCTACTACAGCATCGTCTTTTTCCTGTACTGCATAAGCGCCTGCTTTATCAAGATGTTTACCGGCATAAAACTTTATTTCATAAACTGAAAGTGGACGCATCTTTGTCCCGCTGACTTCATAATCAACAACCAATTTACCGCTTGCACAATCAATTAATGCTAATCCCGTATATACTTTATGAACTGTTCCTGAAAGTTTTTTGAGTATTCTTTCTGCATCTCTATGGTCTCTGGGTTTGCCAATAATTTTATCGCCGAGAACAACAATCGTATCAGCACCGATTGCTATGCCTTTCCTGAACCTGCCTGCTCCTGCGAGTGCTTTTCTTAAGGCAAGTTTAGTTACAAGACTTTCCGGTATTTTTGTCCTGATATTTTCATCAATATTAACCGGATATACTATATAAGGCAGGCAAAGTTTCTTTATTAATTCTTTTCTTCTTGCTGAAGATGAACAGAGGATAAGTTTCATCGGGTAAACCCTGATTTTATTTGCCCATTACCATCCTGAACAAATATCCTGCGACAATCATACCAAGTACCGCTGTAATGTTAAGTTTCACCAGGCAACCGAACGTAAGTTCAAGGACGCGAAGGTCAAGAGTGGTAGGAGAAAGACCGGCATTTATTTCAGTCGCAAACAGGTCTCTCATCATGCTTGCATGAGGAAATACCTGTTCAACAAATTTACCTAAAAATGACCCAATCAGTGCACCTACGATGATTACCAGAACGAAAAACAAAATGTTTTTTGACATTTTTCCTCCTTATTTTTGACTATTGCTTTTTAAGCTTTGCTGAAGTTTTTTTGCTAAATTTATGAAAGATATTACCACTATGGCAGCAATTATAATCCAAAAACTTACAGGTAAATTTCTCCCGAAAACAGCCACATATAAAAATGGTGCAATTGTAAGAAACCCCACTATCACCAGCCATCTGACTGTAATCCCCATCTGTTTTTTTCTTAAACAGTCAATGGTTCTATATAAACCATACCACCACGGGATTACACTGACCAGATAAATTACACCAAAAATATACGGGTTGACATTATAATTGTCCTTTATAGCCTGCAGCCAGTTCCCTATATATTCAATCATAGAATTTTGGGGACACATCACTTAATTATCCTAATCCAGTGTGGTGGCTCTAACAGACCTTTACCTTTGGAAATAAATGGTCGCTGTCCCTATTTAACATTACCTAAATAAACATACTTGAGTCTCTTTAATGCAATTTTTTTCGCTTTTTCAAGAGTGGCAATGGGTGTCTCCGGTTCATCCATCTTGTACTGCGGAAAATACCGTGAAAAATGCAGGGGTATCTCGGGGTTGACTGAACTCAGCCAGTCAACCATATCTTCTATTTCCTGTTCTGAATCGTTCTGGTGGGGTATTAAAAGATAGGTTACTTCAACGTGTTTGTTCCGCTTAACCATTATCTCCACTGACCTCAGGACAGGACCGAGTCTTCCGGAACATATCTTTTTATAAAACTCGTCACGAAAAGATTTTACATCAATATTTGCTGCATCAACGAACGGCAGAAGGTTCTCCCAGGGCTGTTCATTTATATAACCGTTCGTAACAAGTACATTTTTCAGGTTTTCCTTGTGGATTAACTTCGCTGTTTCAAAAACCCATTCATAATTTATCAGAGGTTCGTTATAGGTATGGGCTATTCCAATTGAATCATCCTTTTTTGCTAACGCAACGGCGGATTCCGGCGTAATCTTATGAGTTGGGGCATCTCCTTGATTAGACTGGGAGATTTCCCAGTTCTGACAGTGCAGACACCTGAAATTACATCCGAATGTCCCGACTGAAAGTATGTGACTGCCCGGATAAAAATGGTAGAGTGGTTTTTTCTCTATGGGGTCAAGATGAATTGATGTAAATTCATTATATATTAAACTGTAAAGTTTACCGTCGTCATTTTTTCTTACACGGCAGATACCTGTCTTGTCCGGTGAAATTCTGCAGTTGTGAGGGCATAGAAGGCAGTGGACAACTTTATTATTTTTGTCAACCGGTTCCCAGTACAGTGCTTCCTTCATATATATCGTAGTGTAGGGGTCAGGTCTCAACATTCAACATAATTTACAATCTTAAAAGTAGCAAATTTCAAGTAGCGTCCCCTATTATCTTTACTATACGTTGACTCGCCTTACCGTCGCCGTATGGATTTTCTGCCTTTGCCATAGAATTGTACATTTTTTTATCTTCAAGCAGTCTGCTGATTGACTCAAACACTTTTCTTTTATCTGTGCCGATAACTTTTGCTGTGCCGGCCTTTACCGCTTCAGGTCTCTCCGTGACTTTTCTTAAAACAAGCACGGGTTTACCGAGCGCGGGTCCTTCTTCCTGTAAGCCGCCAGAATCCGTAACAATAAAATATGCCCTGTTCATAAGATTGATAAAATCCAGATAATCCAAGGGTGCTAAAAGATGTATCCCGGGATGATTTGAAAGTATTCTCTTTACAGGTTTTTGAACATTCGGGTTTAAGTGAACGGGATATATAATTTCAAGATTAGAATGTTTTTCGGAAATCTCTCTTAATGCAAAACAGATATTCTCCAAAGGTCTGCCGAAATTTTCCCGTCTGTGAGCAGTGACCAGTATATAGCGTTTTGATGGACTTGACGTGCTGAACAAATTTTTCAGGGTTTCATTGGAAAACCTGTGTTTTTTTCTTAAGGCAATATATAATGCATCTATCACAGTATTACCGGTGACAAAAATTTTCTCAGAGGGTATGTTTTCCTTAAGCAAATTTTGTTTTGCAGTCCGGGTAGGTGCAAAAAGCAAATCACACATTTTATCCGTCAGGACACGGTTAATCTCTTCAGGATAAGGGTTGTATTTATCAAAAGACCGCAAACCGGCCTCTACATGACCTACCGGTATTTTTTCATAAAATGCAGAAAGCGCTGCGGCAAAGGTTGTTGTTGTATCGCCGTGGACTAATATCAAATCAGGTTTCTCTTTATCAAATACTTTTTTTAGACGCGTAAGACAGGTGGTAGTAATATGATACAATGACTGACTTTCTTCCATTATATCCAGGTCATAGTCAGACTTAATGCCAAATACATCAAGGGCACTGTCAAGCATATGCCTGTGCTGGGCAGTCACACACACTTTAACCTGCATCTTACCCTGCATTTGTTTTATCACGGGCGCCATTTTTATTGCTTCAGGCCTTGTCCCAAAAACACACAGTATTTTCATCCGAAAATACCCCCTTTCGGATGTCCCCCCTGTATTGATTCTGCCTGTCCCCGAGTATTGATTTCGAAGAAATCATTGGGGAAAAGAATCAAGGGGGGACTAATTTTAAAAAATCCTCTTATAACAACCGGAATGAAACTATTGAAATGCTGATAATTGAGAGTACCATTGTGACAATATACATCAGAAGAACAACTTCCCTGTGCGACCATCCCCATTTCAAAAGTCTGTGATGTATGTGTTCCTTATCCGGTTCCATTACATCCATCCCGCGACGCAATCTTCTGAAAATTGAAAGAAACACATCAAGTATCGGTAACCCGACAATAATAATGGGTACAAACAGCGAAATGACAAGCGGTGTTTTCAACGTGCCGATTATGCTTATACTCGCCAGCAAAAACCCAAGAAATAATGCACCGCAATCGCCGAGGAAAATTTTTGCCGGATTGAAGTTATAGAATAAAAATCCTAAACAGCAACCGCACAATATTATTGAGAGCAAACCGCTTAACTGCAGCTGTTTTATAAGCCATAATTTATCGGGTTTAAGGAGCAATGAAACTATGAAAAATGTCCCGCTTGCAATTGATACAATCCCGCATGCCAGTCCATCCAGCCCGTCAGCTAAATTTATTGTATTCATAAAACCAATAAGCCATAAAACTGTTACCACCTGGCTTAAAAACATCAGAAACTCGTTTTTTGTAAAAACAATCTTTAATCCAAAAGGCAGATTTAGCCCGAATATCCTTACGCCGAAATCCAGTGCACAGTAAGCTGCGATAATCTGAACAAGAAGTTTTGTCAGGGCACGGACAGGTTTTTTATCGTCTATCATTCCGAGTAATAATACAAAAAGACTGCCTATAAAAATTCCAATCAACTGTGTGTGAAGGGAGAGACCGCCGACAAGTCTGCTCCTGGGTTGCTCTAACTGGTAGGAAAGTAATTCTCGAAATTGCGGAAAGAGGCTATATGCTATCATAATTGTTAAAAAACAACCTAAAAATATCCCGACTCCACCCCAGCGAGGGATGGGTCTTGAGTGAACTTTACGACGGGCAGGCCAGTCATAAACATTTAACTGTTTGCTTAAAAAAATTGTCCCCGGTGTAAGAAGAATCACCAGCACAAGTCCGCAAAAAAAAGAAAGTAAATACACTTTAATCATTATAACAGTCTAAATTCCTGTATATATTAAACCGACTGGTAAGATTCATCACCTGTTTACGGACATTGTCTAATTGATGTTGTTTTAAGGTTAAATCTATAAGTTCTGCTATTAACATCATTTCTTTTTCTTTCATACCCCGGGTAGTAACAGCAGGTGTGCCAATTCTTATACCTGATGTAATAAACGGTTTCTCCGTGTCGTGAGGAATGGAGTTTTTATTTACCGTTATACCGACTTTGTCAAGCATACGTTCTGCCTGGATACCGGTGAGTTTTTTATTCTCTAAATTAACCACTAACATATGACAATCTGTCCCGTCTGAAACAATCTTATACCCGAGTCCATTTAATGATTTCGCTAATTGACGGGCGTTTTTCAATACCTGCAACTGATAATTTTTAAACTTTTGCGACATTGCTTCCTTCAATGCTACTGCTTTTGCTGCAATTACATGCATTAACGGACCACCCTGTATCCCGGGGAAAACCATTTTATCTATGACAGGTGCGAACTCCTTTTTACAAAGTATCATCCCGCCGCGAGGCCCTCTCAATGTCTTGTGCGTTGTAAATGTAACAAAATCTGCATAAGGAACGGGTGAAGGATAGACTCCCGCTGCAATGAGTCCTGCATAGTGTGCAACATCTGCCATAAAATATGACCCCACTTCATCGCATACTTTACGAAACTCTTTCCAGTCAATCACCCTGGAGTAACTTGAACTCCCGGCAACAATTAAATGCGGTTTGTGTTTTTTAGCCATTGCTCTCACACTATCATAATCAATCAATTCTGTTTTCTCCGTCACGCCAACCGGGACAGTTTTAAAATATTTTCCGCTGAAACTTGTAGGATGCCCGTGTGAAAGATGTCCGCCGTGTGACAGATGCATACCCATTATTGTATCACCGGGATTTAACATGGCAAAATAAACCGCCATATTTGCCTGTGTGCCTGAATGTGCCTGGACATTGGCATGTTCGGCATGAAAAAGTTTTTTTGCACGGTCTATCGCTAACTGTTCGGCAACATCCACGTTCTCACAACCGCCATAGTATCTTTTGGCGGGATAACCCTCGGCATATTTGTTCGTCAGAACCGAACCCTGCACGGCCATCACTTCAGGCGAGGTATAATTTTCTGAAGCTATCAGCTCAATTACATTCCTTTGCCTGTTCAGTTCATTCCTGATTACCGAGTAAATTTCAGAATCTGTCTTTTTGAGGTTCATTGGGGTTCTCCATAATAACCTTATCAACTAATTTGATTATACATTCCTTTATTTCATCAAAACATTCAGTATAAACTTCCTCTGTCCCGCCGATGGGGTCGGATATATCCATATCTGGGAGGACCGGAGACCCTTCGCGGAGTTTAACATAAGATTTCAGAAGATAAGTTTTCTTTTCTGCCCTCGGGAAATTATATCTTATATATTCCATGTGGTTTTTGTCCATAACGAGTATAATACCTGCTTCGTCCATTAACTTCTTTGTTACGGGTGTTGATATGTGGCCTTTGAATTCTATGTTTTCTTTTTTCATCAATTCCAGGACTATTTCAGGGGTGGAAAAAGCGGTAGAAGATGCAATCCCGCAGGATTTTATTTTAATATCTTCATAACCGGAAAAATATTTTTTTGCCAGTTCTTCGGCAATTACGCTCCTGCAGGTATTACCCGTGCATATAAACAATATATTCATAATTATGTACAGTATTCGGCGTTTATCCTGATATAATCGTAACTTAAATCACAGGTATAATATTTAACAGCAGTCTTGCCCTGATTGAGATTTACAATTATACTTAGTTTTTTCTTTGACAATACTTTTTTTGCTTCCTTGGTGCAAAAATTTATCGGGCAACCCTTGCTATAGACACACAGATTATCAAAATAAACATCAATTCTTTCGGGATTAATATTAACACCGCTCCTGCCGGCAGCAGCCATGACCCTGCCGAAATTCGGGTCAGAACCAAAAATCGCCGTCTTAACTAAAGGTGAGGTAGCAATAGTCTGTGCAACTTTTTTTGCTTCAAACCTGGTTCTGGCAGATTTAACCACCACAGTAACGAGCTTGGTTGCTCCCTCGCCATCAGATACAACCATCCTTGCTAATTCTTCACAAAGGTCAGTCAGAGTATATGAAAATTTCTTAAATTCTTTGCTATTCTTTGAACTAATACATTCGTTACCTGCCAAACCGTTGGCAAGGACAAATACGCTGTCGTTCGTTGAAGTATCGCCGTCAACACTTATACAATTAAGTGATTGTTCAACTGCGTTTTTCAATGCAGTATCCAGAAGATTTTTTGTAATGTTTATATCGGTAAAAATAAAACCTAACAAAGTTGCCATATCAGGATGTACCATCCCGGAGCCTTTTATACAAGATAATATTTTAACCTTTTTACCGCCGATATTCAAGGTTCTGGTGGATATTTTTTTCACTCTATCGGTTGTCATAATCGCATCAACTGCATCGAATACTGACGAGGTTCTATCAGTATTCTCTTTAAGGTCATTACATAGTTTCCTGATACCTGAACGAACCTTAGCCATCGGGAGATACCTGCCAATGACACCTGTTGAACCAATAACAACCTGTTCCGGTTTGAGACCCAAACACTCTCCTGTCAAAGAACACATTTCAAATGCATCTTTTAACCCCTGCCTACCGGTACAGGCATTAGCACAGCCTGAATTAACGATTACTGCCTGTATGTTTCTTCCGGATTTTGATAGATGTTTTTTGCTGACAATAACAGGTGAGGCTTTTACAAGATTTCTTGTGAATACCGCTGAAGTAATGCAGGGATGAGCGGAGTAAAATAAAGATAAATCTTTTTTGCTTTTTTTTATACCGCAGTGTGTGCCGACAAAATTAAATCCACTTGGAATGCTAATCATTGTGCAGGTCAAACTTGGTCAAGTTTGAGGTAAGGGTGCTGGGTCCATTTACTCTGATGAAATGCCAGCCAGTATCTCTTCGTAAGTAGTCATGCCCTGACTTACCTTTATAAGGCCGTCAATCATCATCGGACGCATACCGGTTTTTACAGCAAGTTTACGGATAGGGGCAGCGGCAATCTCCGTGAGTATAAGTTTACGAATCTCTTCATTCATAAGCAGGAACTCGTGTACGCCGAGACGACCCTTATAACCCGTTTTAAGACAATACGGACATCCTTCACCTTTCATAAATGTTGCTGATTTTATATCAACGCCGTTTTTCTCCAATGTTTCTAATAACTCTTTTGGCTGGTTGGGGTCGGGTTTCTTGCATTTTTCACAGACTCTACGCACTAACCTCTGCGACAGAACCGCTTCTAAGGTTGAGGATATTAAATACGTGTGAATACCCATTTCTGCTAACCTTGCAACCGCCGTGGGAGAATCGTTGGTATGAATCGTGGAAAGCACCATATGTCCTGTCATTGCCGCTTCCATTGCTATTTGCCCTGTCTCCTGGTCTCTTATTTCACCCACCATGATTATATCAGGGTCCTGTCTCAGGAAGGCACGGAGCGCAGCCGGAAACGTCACGCCGATTTCCTGATTCACCGGTAGTTGCATTATACCATCCAGGTTGTATTCAACAGGATTTTCAGCAGTAAGAATTTTTTCAGCGGGGTCGTTCAGATAATTTAATGCAGAATAAAGCGTGGTGGATTTCCCGCTCCCTGTCGGACCGGCAACAAGGACAAGCCCGTATGGTTTTTCAATAACTGCTTTAAACTGCTTCAGTATATCGGGCGCAAAAGTAAGTTTTTCTAAATCAACTCTCACGCTCCCCCTGTCAAGAATACGCATAACCGCGCTCTCGCCATATACTGTCGGTATCATATTGCACCGCAGTTCAATCGGTCTGCCTTTAGCAAAAAGGGCAATCCTCCCGTCCTGAGGTCTCCTTCGCTCTGTTATGTTCATTGAACCGGTAAGAATTTTTAATTTAGCAATGATAGCCTGTCTGAAACTCAAAGGCACTTTAAACGACGATTTACGCATTATTCCATCAACGCGATACCTCACAGACATTCTCTTTTCCAGTGGTTCAACATGAATGTCTGATGCATTGAGTCTCAATGCTTCCAGTAATATGGCATTAACTAATTTTTCCGTCTCTGGAGCAGCTGCATCCACTTCCATAATATCAACCTTTTCAGCTTCGCCGCCCTTGCTTATCTGCAATTCGTCAGTCGGTGTCTTACCCAATCCTGCTATAAGTTCATCCATAAGTTCTTTTGATTCGGCTGCTGTAGCACCTGCAGACACGGGTGCCGCTGCCTCTTCCTCTTCAGGAAGTAATTCGTCTATGGCTGCGTCTTTCACATATATTTTTGATATCATATCATTTATATCAGCCGGCAGTGCTAAATAAGGTTCAACTTTCAAACCGGTTCTCAACCTTATATCATCCGTAACAAACAAATCATGCGGGTCAGCCATTGCAACATATAAACTTGATTCTTCCTTAGCAAAAGGTATAAGCGTATGACGTTTTGCAGTTTTCTCAGGAACAATTTTTGCAGCGTCAGGGTCTATTTCAAAATTTCCCAAATCCACCGCCTTGACACTCCATGCCTTAGAAAGGGTCCGTAACAACTCCGCTCTGTCAATCATACCCATGTCAATTACTGCCTGCTGCAGGGGCTTCTGTTGTTTTTTAGATTCCTCTATGGCTTTGTTGAGTTGTTCTTCGCCTATCAATCCACTCTCAATCAAAATATCTTTTGCTGTTTTCCTTCTGGTTCCTATAGCCATCTTTTATTCCTCAAGAAATCGTCCCGATTCATTAGGACGAAAAATGTAGCGTCCATCTTCAGATGGACGATTATCAGGTTATCCAGGAATTAAGGGTTTACCCTTTTATAATTTCCTTTACTTTAAATAATATCATAAAAAAAATAGTAAATCAAACTTGACAATAACTTTTTGATTTACTATTCTATACCTGCGGGGTGGAGCAGCCCGGTAGCTCGTCAGGCTCATAACCTGGAGGTCAGTGGTTCAAATCCACTCCCCGCAATGTTATTATAAGAAAACCTCGTTGAATGACGAGGTTTTTTATTTGAACCTCATTTTACCCCATTCCGCCATTTTTCCGCCAGTGATTGTTTTTAAATTGGTAGGTTTAGGGATTAGAAATATAAAGGAATTTAGCTGTTTTGTTTTGATTCCATAGTGGTCTTAGAATCTTTGACTCCCTGCATCCATATATTTCGAGTTTCTTGGTAGTAATTGTAAAGAGGATTTCCTTGAATCCTTGTGGTATGGACTCTATTTAAAATATTTTCTAAAGCATTAAAATCAGTATAACTTTTATCAATCATATTCTTTACTCTATTATTTAATTCAGAATTTTCAATCTCGTTCTCAGGAAGTAAATTTGCCTGAAACAAGCAATTTGTTACAGCAGAATAATAATATGAAGCAATATATGCTGTTATTG
>MNXB01000091.1 GCA_001871125.1 Elusimicrobia bacterium CG1_02_37_114 | reverse complement strand
CTGCCAACGACTGCCAAGGGTCTAACACTCGATCGTTGGGACTTAGTGAAGGGATATTTGGCCGGTGAGAAGGCTGCTGTAGATTGGGCCAACAACTGGCCTGAAGATAAGCTTGTCAAATGGGGGACTGCGTCCTAACCATTAATGTCGGATCGTGCGAAGCCACGATCTGAGACGTTTATTGGGTGAACCCGGATCAGGTCCAATCTGCTTGTTTTTTTCTCTGGAGATATCAGTCTTGATTCCACTGTGTGCTGTGCATACTGGGCAAGCCAAATTCGTTGGAATTATCTCAATGAAATGTTGACTTAGCGACACGCTGCAATTCTCCAAATAGTCACTGTTAAGCTGGTTTTGGCCAAGCACATTCAAAGTACCTGTGGATCTATGATCTGCAGGGTTGTGATCTATGCGACTACCCGGACGACTATCGGCGCGTCACATTTTGTCGCATCATTCTTGACAATTGAATTCCCAGTTCTATCAATAAATTCAAAACGATTCGCCTGAATGACAGACATTTGTCCTTTTTCAGGATTTTGAAGAAATAAAATATTATTATTTTGTTCAAAATTTATATTACTGAATCCTGAGTTCTTGCTTATAGTGTCTAATGAAACTTCTTGCAGATTAATTGGTTCAATTAGACCAATAATCACAGTTTCTTTCAGTATAAATTTAGTTATATCCATACATTTATAATGATACCATAAGAAGAAAGCATAGGCGTGTATTTAATTATAGCATAAAAGATATTACTTTTTCAACTTTAAGGGAAAGGGAGAAAGGGAGTTACTCCCAGTTGAAATCTATCTCTACCCCCTGTATTATACGAAAGTCAGGATTAAACATCATTGCATAGAGGGTCAAATTACGATTACATCTTGCACCCGAATCTTACATTTTACTAATTTTGACAAATGTCCAACTATTCTTATCGCAAATAGATTTGCCTTTTTCTGCCGCAGAAATTTCGTCCTTGGCATAAATGAAGTCTTTGTATTCTTCATCAGCAGTATTCCAATGAAATTTCTTGAAAAAAAGTCTATACTTCTCCAAGATTTCTTGTTCCTTCCCACAATGTTTACATATTTTGGCTTCTGCTTTTATTATTTCTGCACAAAAGGGACATTTTTTATTTTCGCCAGATTCTAATTCTCTTTCTTCTACCCCCTTGGGATTTTCTGGAAGAAGTGCTGCTATTAAAACTCCCAAGGGACCCAGTAAACAACCAAGACCTTGACCATTACCTCTTTTTCGTCCCTTTTTTTCAAATATAACACCGCCAGCCCATATACAAATTATAAGCACTACAATAAGGAATATAAAATACCCCATTCCATTCACCTCCACACTTTGAATTTTAATAGTAATTTAATGCTCTTTCCACACCTTTTCAAATTCTTTTACATATTTACCAATTATATCCTTTTTGTCAGTAAAAATAGCATTTTCATAACTATAATATTCGGCATTATTAGTCCAGTTATAAGAACCTGTAACAAGTCCTGTCCCGTCAAAGATACCTACCTTATTGTGCATAATACCCCTGCCAATACCAGTATGTTTATTTCAGGAAAGTTTGAAGACTGGTTTGAGGAAGGGTTCATAGTATGATTTTACTTATTTTTAACGGGAATTGCAAGGTTGGAATTAATGAAGGAATATACGGTCCAAGAGCGCCAAAGGTTCATTAGGGGTTCTGGAGAGGGTTGGGATAAGTAAAAAACTATTATTCCAAGCCCCGTATGTGAGACTGAAAGTTGGGGTTTAGTATGGGACTCTGGAAAGGGGATGGTCGTAGGGTAGGTATCTGGTGTCCAAAAAGTGTCCATATGGTGTCTAAAATCATACAAATTGATACAAATTGGTATAAATACTATTTTGTCTTTTTATCGTTGGTGGGACTGGTTTTCGTCGGAGTTTGCGAAGTGTCAGGGTTATGATTAAGAGTCCGTTGCTCTACCAGTTGAGCTAGCGACCCGTTGTTTGACAATAATTTTATCAATAAATTCACTATTTTGCAAGTTTGAGAGGGGGATAATGAGGATAAAATGGCAGAAGATATTGAGGTTTAGATTTTTTGTGTTATCGATACAAACTTCTATCTTTATGCCAAAAAGGCTGGGGAATAGATAAAAAAGAATAGGGATTATTACCGTGAATAACATTATATACAGATTCTTCTGCCTTTTCTTTCAAATACTCTCTCTCTTCTTTAATATGATTATGAACTATTTTTCTAATAATCTTTTTAGCTATTTTCCTAAATTCATTCAAATGAATGATAGTAAAACCAACGAGGTTTTTTGTCTTACTCTCATAGTGAAAAACAATAAAATCATCAAGTTCTACTGAAGATATGGGATATTCAAGGTTCAAATATTTTCCGCTTGCAATATCAAGTTTAGTATCAATTACTAGTTTGAATTTCTTACCATCAATTTTAACAATTTTTGCTTTTTTCATAATATTATTTTCCCTTTTTTAAAATTTGAAATCGGATAAAATGACGCTATACCTGAAAAATGCGTTTTTCACGCATTTTTCAGGTATATAATACTGTTTTATTCCCAATTTTATCAGTAACTTCAAATATTATATCTTTCTTTCTTTTCACTATATTTATAGCATATTTATAACATATTTTCAATAGGATTATTACAGAAAATATTATACCTATTTATAAAATTAATTACAAGTGAATTCACCTGCGGCTACGAGTTTGAGAACCGGACTTTAGTATATCAATATCGCGAATTAAACAAAAAATTTGCTTGAATTAGCATAATTTTGTAGAATTTAAGTCGGAGAAAATATGTCAAAACCATTACTAAATCAAAAATTTCACAAGAAATATATGTTAGAAGCACTAAAGGAGGCAAGGAAAGCATATAAAAAAGACGAGGTGCCCGTAGGTGCTGTGCTAGTAAAAAACGGGACAATAATAGCACGGGGACATAACCAGCCAATAAGTAAACTTGACCCGACGGCACACGCTGAAATTCTCGCTTTAAGGAAAGCCTCAAAAACATTGAAAAACTATAGATTATATGGTATAACATTATATGTGACATTGGAACCCTGCCCGATGTGTGCAGGAGCACTTGTCCATGCAAGAATAAAAGAAATTGTCTATGGCTGTCCTGACGTAAAATCAGGTGCTTGCGGTTCTGTGACAAACATAGCCAGCAACAAAAAACTCAATCACAGGATAAAAATAACTTCCGGCATACTTGAAAAGGAATGCAGGTCTTTGATACAAAAATTTTTTAAATTAAAAAGGACAGATGGGGGGTGAAAAGGTTTCGACAGGGATAATCTCAGGCAGAGACTGCAGGTTGCAGTTGGTCGGAGGCTGCATTAAAATTCGGCCACAACATAAGTGCAAACACCTATGCATATGCCGCTTAATTAAAGCGACAGCGCTGCTGTCTGACGCCTATAGGATGGACAGCGCCAGAATAGGCTTACTGTAAGGTCGTCTGGTTCAAGTGACCCCGCAGGAAACAAATATTGGACCTGGCTTTGGGCGCTCGTTCAAAAGCAAACCCAAAGTGAGATTAATTTTTGAGCTAAACCTGTAGATGTCCTGCTTGTCTGTTTCTGGACCCGGGTTCGATTCCCGGCACCTCCACCATTTTATTAAAAGATTTCAGTTAGAATTGGAGTTTAACAGATGATTTTCAAAGAAAGAGTTAAATTGGCAATTGAATTCAAAAAAACAGACAGGGTGCCTGTCCAGATTTATATGACACCCGAGATTCAGGAAAAGTTGACAAAACATTTCAGCGGGAGGGATTTACTTGAGGTTTTTGAAATTGATTTTAGGGATGTATCTGCGGTATGGAAAGGTAAATTTAAAAAACATGAAACCCTTACTTACGATATATGGGGTACAGGTTACAAGGAAATGAAAAACGAATTCGGTACTTACTCGGAAGCCTATGATTTGGCATTGGCAAGAATAAAAACAATAGACGATTTCAAAAGATATCCCTGGCCGGATATTAACGATTACGATTTTTCAACTATTGAACAACAGTGTAATAAATACAAAAACTTTGCCGTATGTATCGGAGATGCGGGAATGCCTGACATTGTCAACGGAGTATCAAGGGGCCGCGGTATGGACCAGGTATTAATAGACATTGCTACTGGAGACGAGGTTGGTATGGCTATAATAGATAAACGTGTGGATTTCTATTACGAGTATCTCAAACGCGGACTTGAATCAGCGAAAGGTAAAGTGGATATTGTATGTTTGGGTGAAGACTGCGGGACACAGAACGGCAGGCTTGTATCTCCAGAAGTTTTTAATAAAGTATTCCAACCGAGATTAAAGAAATTTTATGACCTCGCTCACAACTATGGAGCAAAGGCAATGATGCATTCCTGCGGTGATACTCATGAGATAATGCCGACCTTTATTGAAATGGGTCTGGATGTTTTAGATGCTATGCAGCCGGAACCCAAAGGAATGAATCCGGAAAAAATCAGAAAGATTTGCTACGGCAAACTTGCTTTTTGCGGACTAATCAGCACACAGCAGACACTTCCACACGGAACAGTTGAACAGTGCAGGGCTGAGGCAAGGCACAGACTTGATGTAATTGCAAAAGGTGGTGGGTACATATTTGCTCCGGCACACTGCATCCAGCCGGATACCCCAATTGAAAACGTCATTGCAATTTATGAGGAAGCATTAGGGCACAAACTCAATTAAAAAATGCGCCCAGCAGGACTTGAACCTGCAACCTTACGGTTCGTAGCCGGACGCTCTATCCAGTTGAGCTATGGGCGCATGTTAACTAATAAATTCTACCTAATTTTTATGGGTCTTTCAATCTATGGGGCAATTGTGAATAACTTTTTCTAATCTGTGGGGCATATTTTATATTGTTAATTGTCTCTCTGATGTCATTCTGAGGAGTATTATGTTATTCTTTATGCGATGAAGAATCTGAAAACAATAGATTCTTCGCTTCGCTCAGAATGACCTCTTTTTTGATTTTTTTAGCCCCATAGATTATTTGAACAATCTATCATTTGCCCCACTGATTATATAGACCTATTTTTATTGGGATATTATTTATTCAAAGGTAGAAAATCTAGACTATTTTTAATGGGTAAGTACCCAAAACGTATATACTGCAAGTATTACTTTTTAATTCACTTAAAGCCTTTTTTACGTTAGGGCTATCCTTCTTCCCTTCAATTTCTATGAAAAAAATATATTCCCATTCTTTATTTATATCGGGTCTTGATACGATTCGTGTCAAGTTTATACGATATTTTTTGAATGATTTCAATGCAGAAAGGAGAGCTCCTACTTTATCTTTCAGTGAAAAGACGATAGAGGTCCTATAACACTCTTTTTTTTGAGTTGCCATTTATTCCTATTACAAAAAACCTGGTAAGGTTTCTTTTTCCAGGGATAACAATTTCTTTTAATTTTCTTAAACCATAATAACCCGCAGCTTCTGAACTTGCGATAGCACAGGAGTATTTTGCTTTTTTGACTAATTGTGCGGCTTCCGAAGTACTTACAAGTCGTTCAATCTCTACACCGGAAGGCAAATGATTTTTTATCCATGGATCAGCCCTCTTCAGAGCATATTCATGAGAATATATTTTATTTACTTGTGATAATTTAATGGGTTTTTTGCTTAATAAAAAAAGTCTGACATGAAGTTCTAATTCTTCAAGAATAGATAATTTACTCCTAAGATATTTGTCTGTAGTTAATATATCAACTGTATCATAGATAATACCACCTGTAGTGTTCTCAATGGGAACAACAGCAGTTGCATTAGGTTTTAGTGCGACCATTTCAATTGTTTCAGTAAGCGTATTACTTGAAACATATTTGTGGTTTTCGCCAAACCTTCTAAGTGCTGCTACGTGAGTAAAACTATAAGGTTTACCGAAATAAATTATCTCCATAAGATTTCTCCCCTGGATATAAAATCGTTGATTTTTATTTTAGTATTATACAAAAATTCATAAAAAATTGTCAAACGGTCTAATATATTTATAACATATATTCTGATGGAAATCAATGTTTTTTTCTTATTTGGTTTTTTTCAAATAATCATCTATCGCTGATTTAAGTGCGTCTTCACCTAAATTTGAACAGTGCATTTTTACAGCCGGCAGTCCGCCGAGAGCTTCTGCTACTGCTTTGTTAGAAACCTCCAGTGCCTCTTTGATGGTTTTCCCTTTAACCATTTCTGTTATCATTGACGAAGTTGCTATGGCAGCCCCGCATCCAAATGTCTTGAATTTTATATCGGTTATGACTCCGTCCTTGACTTTTATGTAAAGTTCCATTATATCGCCGCATATCGGGTTACCGACTCTGCCGATGCCATCGGGATTTTCTATTTCACCGACATTGCGCGGGTTTTTGAAATGGTCCATTACTTTTTCGCTGTATTGCATATTATTACCTTTAAAACACAATCTATTTCATTTTTATTCAATCGGACGCTCTTTCAGTGGTTTTAAGATTATCCCTGACTCAATACCCGGTAATGGGATTACTTTTTCTGTCAGGAGAAACTCGCCTTTTTTTATCCAGTTTTTTAATATATTTGCTATCTCCAGTGCCTTGGAATAACTTGAAAGAGGTGCTGAAAATACTTTCTTTCCACTGATAATTATTTTACCGCTTCTTAGTTGTTCATAGTTTATTTCACCAAGTTTTTCATTCGTCCCGCTGTAATCAACCACTGTTGTATATATATCTCTGTCCCTGACAGATGTCCATCCTGCTATTTCTTCATTCAGGACCGGTATCGGGATGCCTATACCTACCGTAAGTGTGGCACCATAGCCAAAAAAACTTGTCCCGACAAGAAATTCCGGTTTCATCTGTTTCAAATCACCGATAACAGCAACTGTCCCAGCGGGTTCACACGGCACACCGTTTTCTTTTCTCTGGACATGAGGGTTGTGCTGTGTGCCGTTCCAGGCAATATGACCGATACCTCCGCCAAGAAAAATTTTTGTCCCTACGCCTACGGTTTTGTAGTAAGGGTCGTTCAGCAGTGGTGAAAGCTGGCCAGAACTACAATAATTCGCATTACCAATGCCGGGTTTCAACACGCCCATATAAGTGTAGAGTATCCTGTCACTTAAATTCACAGCGACATTATAATTCTGGTAGCAATTCCTCATATTGAACAAGACTGCTTCATTGACATCTTTTATGTTTATCAATGTCTCAAGTTTTTTTCTCGGGTAACAATCCGTGCCATAGGCGGAGGCAACCAATCTTATGTCTTTACCTGCTACAAATTCCTCTATAACATGCCCTCCGCCATATTTAAATTCCCCGGGATATATTTTGTTCCTCGGGTCATCTCCGGGAATTGCTGTCGCACCTAAATAAATGTCAACTGCTGCAAAACCACAGTATGCAGGGACATCGTTTAAATAACATTCTCCGCCGCCGAGTTTAATCCTCGGTTTGGAATGCCCGATGTTTAAATACATCCCGGAAGAACACATCGGGCCGAAAGTGCCTGTTGTCACCACATCAACTTCCTGCGCGGCTTTTTTAACACCTTTCTCCTCAACAATATCAATCATTTCTTCAGCAGTGACAACAACAACACCGCCTTTTTTTATCCTATCATTGATTTCGGCAATAGTTTTTGACATATTTACCTGATTACCTCGGCCGGGTAAAAATCATCCTGCCTGCGGATGTCTGTAATGCGGAGGTTACAATTACCTCCATTTTCCTGCCGATAAATTTTTTACCGTCTTCAACAACAACCATTGTCCCATCATCAAGGTATCCCACACCCTGGTCATGTTCTTTACCTTCCTTCACAACATATACGATCATCGTCTCGCCCGGCAGGTATATTGGTTTAAGTGCGTTGGCTAAATCGTTCACGTTTAATACAGTCACTCCCTGCAGGGTAGCAATTTTATTAAGATTAAAATCTGTTGTCAGCACTACCCCATCCAGGTCTTTAGCAAGCACTACAAGTTTAGCATCAACGTCTTTCAACGCAGGATAATCTTTCTCGTATATCTTGACCGTCACATTCGGGTCCCCCTGCAATTTATGCAGGATTTCCAGACCTCTTCGTGCACGAATCCTCTTATTTGCATCAGATGAATCAGCTAATTTTTGCAATTCATCCAGTACAAACTGTGGTATAATAAGCAATCCGGAAAGAAATTTAGTTGCACAGATATCGGATATCCTGCCGTCAATTATAACGCTTGTATCAACTATATTGGGCTGCTGGCCGGAATTTTTTGAACCCGGGCTCAATATGTTCTTATCTAGTAAGTCCACTTCCTGTTTTTTCTTAACCGCAACAAGTAATCCTAAAAACATCATCACCAGTTTAATCAATATTGAATACTTCTCTATGATTTCAGACAATGTTAGATTACCGAGTGAAAAAATGCCATATTCAATCAAATGGCCTACAATAAAGCCCAATACAACACCTATACCTGCGGCAACAAGAGTATCGAGTGGGACCATGGTTATTAATAATTCAATTCCGATTATTACTGCTGCAATAGCTAAACCAATAAATACACTCTTGATATCACGGGATATCTGCAGCCATGAAAAAAATGGAATAATAATTACCAACAATGCTCTTATAATCCATATAAACATTTATATCACCTCCTTGATGCTTTACGCATAATTTCTATCGGGGCTTCTCTGCCTGTCCACAACTGAAATGCAAATGCGCCCTGATGTAAAAACATTTCAATACCGTCTAAGCATTCTATTTTTCTCTTTTTCGCCTCTTTAATAAGTTGTGTCTCACGGTTATATACTATGTCATAAACAAACATATTTTTATGAAGCAATCCCGGCTCTATTACGCACTTGTCTTTTTCATTCATTCCGACAGGTGTCGCATTAATAAGCAGGTCAACTTCCTCAATAATATTACTTATATTATCAGCTAATCCTGCAACTCTACCGGGTGATGTAATTTTATTCAATTTATTTACAAGTTTACTGGCTTTATCTTTAACCATATCGTATATGTAAATCCTGCTTACGACACTGTGAACCAAATGGACTGCAATTGACTGAGCCGCGCCCCCGGCACCTAACAATAACACTGTCTTACTGTGTGGATTAAATTTTTTCTTTAAAGATTCCTTAAAGCCCATTCCGTCAGTATTGTATCCAATGAACTTACCGTTTTTATTTACAACTGTATTCACCGCACCTATTTCATTTTTAGTTATGTCATCTGCAAAATCTAAGTATTTAATGATTTTTTCCTTATAAGGAATTGTAACATTTATACCACAAATGTTTAATGTGCGCAATGAGTCAACCACCATTTTGAGATGTTGTGGTTTCACCATAAAAGGCACATAAACGAAATCAAGACCTAAAAACTCAAATGCTTTATTGTGCATTATGGGCGAAAACGTATGTTCAATCGGATAACCTATAACACCTACAACTTTTGTTTTACCGGTAATTATCCGCATGGATTTATTGTTTGTTTTCCAATAATTTAAGAATTTTCTTTGCATTGTGACTCTCGGGGTTAATTGAGAGAGTTTTTCGGCAATATTTTATTGCCTCTTTTGTATTACCTTTTGAATAAAGTATAAGTGCAAGTTGTTCTAAAACCCTTGTATTTTTGGGTTCTTTAAGAAGAATTGATTCACAGATTGATTGTGCTTTGTCGTATTTCTTTAAATAATAGTATCTGTATGCCTGAGAAAGTGATTTTTGATTATCCGGTAATATAATGCCGGACATTTGTAAGCCTAAGTATAATAGTATTATGGAAATCAAAAAATATATAATTCCCATCTTCTTTCTATGCGGCAATATCTGCGCCTCATCAAACAAAAATCTTTTTAAAAAAGAATTAAATTCAATGATTATCTTGGGCCAATAGATATATGATAAACCGATTAAAAAGAAGAACGTTCCTGCAATAAAGATAAATATTATTACCATAAAGTAAGTAACTATCTTTTACTAAATTTTTCACTCAATGTCAATTTTAAATTTTAAAAATTTATGGAAAAAATTTGATTTTTCCATTGATTTTATGTATAAATAGTCTCAATGTATAAAAGGGCGGTTGGCACAGTTGGCTCAGCGCGCTGCCCTTACAAGGCAGAGGTCGCAGGTTCGAATCCTGCACCGCCCATTCATCGGGAAAGCGGGGGACGTAGTGTAGCCTGGTTTAACATGTCGGCCTGTCAAGCCGAAGATCGCGAGTTCAAATCTCGTCGTCCCCGTTTAACAAATGTCTACTTGAACCTGTACTTGTAGTCCATGACCCATTAGGAGATGCTCCTGTCTATAATAATTTTCTGAATACAGAGTTTAAAAAGGCACCTTCCCCATATGAAAAACTTTCCAAAGGGGACCTCAAAAAAGATTTATTGTTAGTTGCCCCTCTTATCATGATAACCATAGATGACTTAGAGAATCTTGGGACGTCAATAAAATATTTTTCATTACTGAATCTTCTACATGATTATTCAACTTCCGTCCCTGACAGAATTGTTTCTTTACATAATTATATTGCTACATCGGATTACAAAAACAAAATCTACAGAAATAAATATGTTTATCAAAAGACAGAAGAAATTCTTAATATGACAAAAGAAATAATATATTCAAATGTTTAATGTTTGCGAATTAGGATTAGGTAAGTTTTGATAAGGGTTATTTGTAGTATGACAAGATACAGAATATTTGTGATTCGAGAGAAAGTATAAAATTTTATTAAAGGGTTGACAATGACCGAACAACAAGATATATTCTTTTGTGGTGGTGCAAAAGGATTTTAAGGATTTACTGAAAAACGAAATCGCTAAAAAGATGAAAGAAAATCGGCGATATTTCAGCAGGGAATATCTGCACAATCTTGCATCAGAAGGACAATCAGGTACTTTAAACAGATATCTGGTAGATTTCAACAAAGAAGGCATTTTGTATGGGGCTGGCAGGGGATGGTATTCGTTTATCAAACAGCCGTTTGAATTGGACCTACAGCCGGTCAAAAAAATAGTCACGACGCTTGAGAAAAAATATCCACTTCTTTCTTTCTCGGTCTGGTCTACGGAGCAATTGAAATCGTTTGCCCATCATATGCTTGTCCGATTCGTTACCCTTGTTTATGTAGGTCGTGATGCTATGAGTGGTGTTTACGACTTTCTAAAGGATATTGGATATGATGTATGGTTGAACCCGCGAGGGAATGACGCTCAAAAGTTCAGCATAGGTGAAAAGACGTTAGTAATCCGACCAGCCATTTCCCGCGAACACTCAAGTGACCATTTTGCGGATATAGAAAAGGTCATGGTGGACCTTTTAGTAGAGATAGTGGACTTGAATCTTATGGATGAGGATGAGTATTACCGGATACTGGGGAGTGTCCTTACGGCCGGGCGATTTGATATCGGGGCACTGCTTAACTATGCCAGAAGGCGTAAATTGAAGACAGAAAGATTTATTGAACGGATAAAATCAATTTGAGCCACTTTTTAACAAAAAGTGGCTGGAGATGATTGCGTTTATGATTGCAAATCAATGCTTTACTAAAGAATGGATAGCCAGAAAAAGAGTAGATATGGGTAGTGTCGATCCTGTTTTGCTGGAGAAGTCTATCCATTTCAAAATATTTTTGTTTTCAGGGGAGGAATGAGAAGAAAACAAGTAAAGGAACTATACGAGAAATTGTTGTCTCTTTCTGTGAATGAAAAAAGAATAGTTATCTCTACAGGTCGTTATATTGGTGAAGGATTTGATGATGAAAGGTTGGGCAGGTAATCGAGAACATAGATACTACTTCTTCTTGAATAAGTATGATGATATTGCTTTCACTCGTTGTCCTAAGTGTAACAGAGAAACTAGAAAACGGATGTTTTGTTTATTTATCCACATTGAACCAAAACAACTTATATCGTTTAACAAGTCATGCAGGTTCTGTCCGGACTGTGGTCTTATCATTGTGAAGAAGAAAGAGTTGGAGAACTATCTGGTTGCCATGTGTGAAAAACATAATCCCGATATTATTGGCAACGATTATGTTGTACTTGGCACAATTGACCGTGATCTTCATCAAAAGGGGAAACAAGGCAAACTGAACATAAATACTGCTATTGACTGCTTTATTCCATTCATAGACCACTTGACATTTGAAGTACATGGTGGCTGGCAACCTAAGGGAAAATAGTAATAAAATATTATGTTGAAGTTCCAAAAGTAACCGTACATGATATGGAATTAACAATTCATCTTGTTCCTGATATTCGTTTACGCCGTGAATATTTCGGTGGTTTAGTTTATGACACACGTAATGGAAATATTCTGGAGGTTGATAAAAGTACTTTTGAATTGCTGAATTTGATAAAAAACACGACCTTAAAAATCCACGATGCCATAACCTTTTTAGTTCAGAATAACACTATAGGGAAACATGACAAATCTATAAATAGAACCCTTCAAACATTATTTGCGTTGAAAATTATTGAAGAGAGTAATGAGTCATCACAGGTGCCGACTTTTATGACCGGAAATTTAAACAAGATTAATCATAGACCCTGGCTATCAGCACCAGAAACTGTACATTGGGCAGTAACCTATAGTTGTGATAAGAATTGTCCTGATTGTTATACCGGACGTTTTTCTTATTCCAAAAAAGAACTTGAAACCGGTGAAGCGATGAGATTGATTGATAAGATTGCTGATTGGGGTGTGTTTCAATTGGCAATAGGTGGTGGTGAACCGACTCTCAGGAAAGATCTACCGGAACTTCTTTCTCATGCCGTGACAAGAGGATTATCTGTCCATATTACCACGGGGAATTTGCATATAGACCCACACCTTTTAGAATCAGTTTGCCCTTTACTCAATAGTTTACAACTCGGTATTCGACCTGATGACATAACAGGTCAACATTCGAAAAAGTCAATCCAACAGATTCAGGATATATTTACTGCTATTCAGAGATTCGGTATAACGCCAGGTGCTAATCTGTTCTTGACCAAATCTGCTATAGAACAACTGGAAAATCTCATTAAAATCTTTGTGGATATTGGTTTTAATCGTATTATTTTATTACGCTATAAACCGCCTGAAAGTATTGAGCGATGGAAGAGAGAAAACCCTGATTTTGGTCAATTGAAAGGGTTGTATCAGAAGATCAATAACATTATTAAGGAATATCCTCAACTGTATATTCGGATAGATTGTGCATTAAGTTTTGTCCAACGAAACTTAACAAAGGAATTAGCATCACAGTCAGGTCTTAAAGGTTGTGTATCTGCTGACCGAATTCTGGCAGTAGCACCTGACGGTTCTGTTTATCCCTGTTCCCAGCTTGTACATCCGGCTTGTTATGTTGGTAACTTATTAGAATCTGAACCAGAATTATTATGGGGCCAGTCACAGGTATTACGAAAATATCGCTCTTTTCGTACTAAAAAAGTATTCAAACACAGCTGGTGTGGTGTCTGTCTGGCAAAATGTCATTGTGGAGGATGTCGTGTTTTTACATCAGATGGACTGGGAGGAGACCTGGGTTGTCCGGAACCATTGTTACCTCCAACAACTCAGCTTGGTAAAATCGGAAGGCAACTTGAATTAGTTAAATATCTAAAGGATCATCGTACAATTTCAGTAGGAGAATATATGAACCGCTACGGAGTGAGTCAGAGGAAGGCAATCAAAGAACTCAACACCTCACCTTGCCTGGTAAGTACAACTGGCAAGTCTACCAGAAAGAAAAGAGATATTTACCAGTATGTTGAGAATGATATTATCTTAGACATACAGGAGTCAATTGGGTCCACTTCTGGTGGTGTACCTTTTGTGTCTTACGAACAGATATCAGAATGGATTAAAGACACTTCATATACAAATAATTATCCAGTTTGGATTAAACAAGAAAAAGGTAAAAACGGAGGAATGGATGAGAATATTAAGCATACGTAAAGGTTTTCAAGCAGACCATAGTTCAACATCGTATGAGTTCTTTGCTATTGACAAACCATTAACCCGTTCAGAACGGGAAAATGTTGCTAAATTATCCAGTCGTGCCAGACCAACCAAACGAAGAGTGAGTTTTATTTACCATGGTGATTGGAATGATCTTCCCGGCGGTTGGGAACAACTTATGGAAAAGTACTATGATGTAATGTATTCAGAAAGCTATGATTGGTGGACTCTGGCAATAGCTTTTGAAACAAATAAAGAAACAATAAAGAAAATCAAAAAGTATGAATTCACAGGTACTGATGATTTAGGTGTAAATGTAGATTCTAAAAACAATCGGGTTATCATCTCAATTTCCTGTCGTCTCGAGCCAGGGGTTGGTTATCTTGGGAATACGTATGATGATTACTATGACGATAAAGAGGATGAGTTGGAAGGAGTGGTTGAATCAGAAGATCATTTATTGAATTTGTTATCAGAAAATCGTAAATATCTAAAGAAAGGTGACTACCGTCTACTCTATGGAGTCTGGCAGAAGTATGGATTTGAGTCTGAAGATGAACATCCTCCGGAACCGTCAAGAATGAATAAGTTACCCGAACCAATTAAATCTTTATTGTCAGCGTTAGATAAGCCATAGAAGATAAGGGAGATGTTGTGGAACAGAAAAAGTATTTTGATTCTTTAGTTTCGACAATAGAAAGAGCATTGAATCCTGGCAGATTTGTACCATATGGTGCAACTTGGAGTTTCATTAGTGACTTGGAAAAGGTAAAAGAAAAAATTGATGATTTGGTGAACAATAAACAGGCAGAGCAATCCGTCTCTCTATACGAAATATTTCTTTCTGGATGTTATGAGAAAGCAAATGAAATTGATGATTCCGGCGGTAATTTGGGTATGTTTTTTGACGAGTTATTTTGTTCATGGGTCAGTGCCAGACAAAAGGCTGGCTTTTCTCCCGAAGAAACTGTTCACCAGATTCTAAAATGGATGGATAATGATGAATATGGCTTTTGCTATGGCATCGAAAAAAATCTGGTTGGTATTCTTAATCCCAAAGAGATGTTGTTATTTAAAAGCACCTTCAAGGATCGGTTTGACAAGGATTTTCTATCAACTGGATCAGAGAAACCTAAACGTATTTATGATTATCCCTATTCTGTTCGGCATAATGCTGATATTCTTAAGGTAATATATATAGCGAAAAAAAATATTCCTTCTTATGTATCCCTGTGTGAAAAGATAGGTATTAGTCCGAGAGATTGTGGAAATATTGCCACACTTTACAAGGACAAACTTCTTTTCCAAGATGCTCTTACTTGGATTGAAAAAGGACTGGATCTTGAAACAAAGGAAAATTGGCCTAATGAATCCATCTGTGGATTAGCGAAGATGAAACGAGAGTTACTAACTAAACTGGGGCAAGAAAAAGATGCTCTTGAAAGTGCATGGGATGAATTCAAGAGGTACCCTTCAGAGTATGCCTATGATGAACTTATAAAATATGTACCACAAAATGATTCCCAGTGTTGGCACAAAAAAGCTATTGAGGAAGCAAAGAACAAATCATTATCCGGAACAATGGAGATTTGTATAAAAACAAAGGAGTGGGATATTCTCAATGAGTGTATTATTTCTGCAAGTCATGAGCAACTGGAAGATATCACTCATTCTGCGATCCAAAAATTAGCTGAAGTTCTTGTGGAAAAATATCCTTTATCAGTGGCAAAAGTCTATCGTGCGTTAGGAATACAAATACTTAAATCCAAGAAAAGTAAATATTATGAGATTGCCTTAGAGCATTTTCAAAAGGCCAAGAAGCTTTATTATAAAACCGATTGTGAAAAAGAGTGGTTATCTCTTGTTGAAGATATTCGCAAAAAACATTCTCGGAAATATAGTTTTATAGAGGATTTTGAGAAACTGGTCTCAGGGGAATATCCTGAGTTTACCAAATCATTTGTAGAAAAATCAAGAGAAATATGGAAAAAGCAAGTTGGGGGATAAGGTTGTTAAACATGGAAAACTTTATAACATGAACAAGGACCTTTATTGACACTATACGAATTTAAGATATAGAGGACTTATAAAGTGAAGAAGAAAGTTGCTATTAATATTGGTGAAATCTGTGATGCGATGGAGAATAATTCTCTGAAGATTAGGCGCTTTCTTAATTTGGAAACTGGAGAAGTTATTACAGTTTCTGATTTCGGCAATGAATTTGATGATGAAAATGTCTCAGATAAAATTGATGAAGAACCCGAACGTTATAAACCAATACCATTTATATCTTCATGGGAAGCATACCAGAATATGGAAAATTTTATTTATACAGTAATAGATGAAAAACTAAAAGGTGAATTAAACCGTGCTATTAATGGAAAGGGAGCATTTCGTAGATTCAAAGATGTGCTTATTGAAATAGCACTTTTTGGGTCGTTAGCAACAAGCAAAAAGAGAATAGCGAAAGATATTGACCTGATGGTTTTTACAGAAAATACAGATTGTATTGATAAACTTGCCATGTGTCATCGCAAAGTTCTGGGTAAATTTCATTCCAGCCCGGATGTGTTTGTTTTTACTAAGGATAGACAATTTTTAGGTAATGTTTGTCATAGAAGAGAATGTCCCTCACAATCAGTAGATTGTCAGGTGCATGGTTGTGGTGAAATCAAATATATAGAAAAACGACAGGGTTTTACTTTCAATGAACGAAATATCTTCAAAAACAAACCCAGAGTATTGTGGTTGAATCCACGATATGAGGCGAGTATAAGTGATGGATGGTTCAATAGGCTACAGGAAGATTTAAGATTAAAGGAGAACAAATCATTGTGAAAACATTAGAATTACTTTCAAAAAAAGCAATACAGATTCCACTTCAGACAACATGGTATCTAACTGACATAAGTTATATGCAAGGAATACAGTGTACAGGGATGCTTTGAATCTTATTCATACTCAGACAACAAAATTTTCAATTTCAGAGAAAACAATATTACGGTTGCATCGTCTTTGTCGTGGTAAATATGCCCAGTGGGAAAATGTTTAATTGGGCAATAACGGTTTAATTAGGTAATTTAATAGGTAATAACTTTACTCGTTGAATATTTGGCCGAGTAGGTCAACCTTTCGGTTGAAAACAAGTTCAAAATTTTGTAAAATATTATATAGAAAATTATAACCCCAATAAATTGGGGAATCCCTGTAGCGTCCAGTTTTAACTGGACGTTTTCTTAATGAAAATTTATGTTATTAGAAACACATTGCCATACATTAAAACACTCAGCCTGCAGTATAATCTCTCCGGTTAAACTTGTCCAGACAATACAGGGGAAACATCTCCACGGTATAATTATAACCGAACATCATTATCTATGGTCAGAGGAAGAATTAAAAGAGTTGCGTATTAAATCTAAAGTAAAAGACAGTTTTTTATTACTTTCCGGCCAGGAAGTGGAAACGGAATTCGGACATGTTCTGGTTTATGGTGCAGATAAATCAATTGAAACAGTTGTCTCCGTATCTGAGATAAAAAAGAAACATCCCCAATCAGCCCTTGTTTTTGCACATCCGTACCGTGATGGTAAAAAGGTGACTTCCGAAGAACTTCTTAACCCGTTATTGGACGCTGTTGAGATTTTCACTACCAAGCATACTGTTAGTGAAATAAACCAGGGGCTTGGGGACTGGCACAAATACAAATTTACCGCTGTTGCAGGTTCTGATACTCATGATGAGAAAGTCGCTGGTTTGTATCCGACACAGTTTACTTCCGATAATATAAAGAATATATCGGATGTTGTAAAAGAAATAAAAGCAGGTCGTTGCAAACCCTGCTGGGGCATGGAGCGTTAGTTATGGCAAATGTATATTTTTCAAAAAAAGTCACTCCTGAAACCGTAAGTAATTTACTTTATTTTTCCGGTATATCGGATGTTGTGCGGCAGGACGACTTCTCGGCAATAAAGCTGCATTTCGGAGAAAGAGGTAATAAAGGTTACATTAAACCCGAATTTGTCCGGCCTGTGGTTAAAAGTATTAAGAAATTGAAAGCCAGCCCTTTCCTTACGGATGCAAACACAATCTATCTCGGAGCAAGGTCTGATTCGGTAAATCATATGCTGCTGGCATACGGGCACGGGTTTGGTTATGAAAAGGTGGGATGTCCTGTAATTATTGCCGACGGATTGCGCGGAAATTCTTATGTTGAGGTGGATATAACAAGCGGTTACAAGGCCAAGCCCAAAATTTTCAGTAAAGTTAAGGTTGCTAATGCGATTTATTATTCTGATTCTATTATATGTATGTCTCACTTCAAAGGACATATGGGGACAGGTTTTGCGGGTGCATTGAAAAATATCGGCATGGGCTGTGCTTCCCGTGCCGGTAAATACGAGCAGCATAATGCTATTCTGCCTAAAGTGAAGATAGAAAATTGCACTTCCTGTGGTTTATGTATGAAATGGTGCCCGGGGAAGGCAGTGTCCCTGCCGGATAAGAAATCAAAAATTGTTTTTGAGGCAGAGAAGTGTATTGGCTGCGGCGAGTGTTTTCTTGTTTGTAAATTCAGGGTATTTTCAATACCATGGAGCGCCGAAAATTTTCAGGAAAGAATGGTTGAATATTGTGCGGGGGTATTGAAGGATAAGCGTGTTATATATATAAATTTTCTTAACAATATTACAAAAAATTGTGATTGCGTGAGTAAAAATGAAGAGTCTCTTACAGGCGATGTGGGTATTCTGTCATCAACAGATATAGTTGCGATTGACCAGGCAAGCGTGGATTTAATTAATAAAAGTTATGGTTCTGATTTCTTCAAAAGTATCTGGCCCGAAATTGACTATTCGGTACAACTTGAATATGCCGAAAGGCTGGGACTCGGAAGCAGGAAGTATGAAATTAAAGAAATATAAGGTCATCCGCTTTTGATTGTATTTTTGGCTGAATTTTAGTAAAATAGTCTATAATTTAAACGTATTGATAATCGTCCATCTGAAGATGGACGCTACCCCACGATGTTTTACCGGGTAAAACAATACACGGGGGCAGGCTGTAGCGTCCAGTTTTAACCAACAGTAGGTTCTTTAGGAACTGGACGATTTCTTAAATTATTAAAGGAGAATATGGGCATGAAAATCTCAGATTATCTAAAAGAAGACATAATTTGTCTTGACCTAAAGTCAACGAGCAAGAAAGATGTAATAGAAGAACTGGGGAGTATTATTAAGAATTCAAAAGAAGTAACCGATTATGAGATGTTTATTAGCGATGTCATGGAACGGGAAAAGCTTAGCACAACCGGTGTAGGAGATGGCGTTGCCTTACCTCATGCAAGAACCAATGCTGTGAGTAAGTTTGTTGTTGCTTTTGGCAGGTCAAAAAAAGAAGTGAATTTTAATTCCATAGATAAAAAGAAAGTTAACTTGATATTTTTAATGGGAACGCCAAAAAACGAGACGCTTGATTTGTACCTGGTTTTACTTGCGCATTTAACCAGATTATTGAGGAAAGAAGATTTTAGACAATTGTTGCTTAAAGCGGAGAGACCTTCTGAAGTAATAAAGGCATTTAAGGATATTGAGGTATAGTTTGTGGAGGTATAGATATGGAACTTCTGATAGTTATACTGAATAAAGTTGAACTTTTGAACGACCTTTTATCAATTTTTATTGAGGCAGGCATAACTCAATCTACTGTATTTGAAAGTGAAGGGATGGCGCACCTTCTTGCTTATGATGTCCCGGTATTTGCCGGCTTGAGAGAGATTGTGGGAGAAAAAAAATCACATAACAAGACGATTCTTGCGTTGGTTAATGACAGGAGTATGTTAGATGAATTAAAAAAATTATCAAAAGAAATACAGCTGGATTTTACAAAACCCGGCACAGGTATTATGTTTACGTTACCTGTCAATTATGTCATTAAACCTGAAAAGGACAGACCTGAATAGGAATATGAATAAAACCTTAAAAGAACTGGCTGAACTTGTTGGTGGTAAACTGAAAGGTGATGAGAATATTCTCATAATCGGTGTGGGTGATTTAGAGACAGCAGGAGAAGGACAGATATCATTTATTAAAGACAGGAGCTATGTCGGGAGGGCAAAAGAATCCTTAGCCTCAGCGTTTGTGGCGCCGATTGGCACAGAATTGCCGGGCAGATCAGTAATTGAAGTATCTGAAGCATATTTAGCATTTACAAAAATTCTGAAAATTGTATCGGAAGAAAAAAGGTCTTTTTACAGAGGCATTCATCAGACAGCCATAATCGGCAAAAACTCAAAGTTATGCCCGGAGGTATCCGTGGGTCCCTATGCAGTAATAGGTGAAGATGTATCAATAGGCGAAAATACTGTTATTTGTTCAAATACATTTATTGGAGACAGGACAGTAATCGGGAAGGAAACTTTCATATACCCCAATGTTTCAATAAGAGAAGATACAGTCATTGGTGAGCGTGTAATAGTCCATTGCGGCACGGTAATAGGCAGTGACGGGTTTGGCTATATTCCAAAAGGCGAAGAATATGTAAAGATACCGCAGGTAGGCAGAGTTGTAATTGAAGACGATGTGGAGATTGGTTCTAATGTTTCTATTGATAGAGCAACCCTTGATAAGACTCTTATAGGCAGGGGGACAAAGATAGATAATTTAGTCCACATTGCCCATAACGTTAAAGTCGGTGAAAATTCGTTATTGCTCGCTCAGGTGACTATTGCCGGTGGTACCAGACTTGGTAAACATGTTATTTTCTCAGGGCAGGCGGGTGCAATAGACAATTTAAATATCGGTGACAATGTGATAGCTGCTGCCAGGAGCGGAATATTAAACGATGTCCCCAGCAATACTGTAGTATGGGGTATGCCGGCAATACCTTCAAGTGAAGAAAAGAAAATAGTAGCGAGTTTAAAAAATCTTCCGCAAATGGTAAAAGAATTCAGAAAACTTAAAGAAAAAATTGAGAAATTAGAGGAAGATAAGAATCAAAAATGAGAACTTATCAGCACAAAATATTTTCAGTTGGCTGGGGCGGAGCAGTCAAATGGTTAATAATTGTAAATGTTATAGTATATGTTTTCCAGATGTCTGTCGGCGAGAATTTCTTTTATTTATTCAGTTTAGTCCCTTATCTTGTTACGAGAAAATTGTTTTTATGGCAGTTTGTGACCTATATGTTCCTCCACGGCGGGTTGTTCCATATTGCAATGAATTTATTCGTATTGTGGATGTTCGGTAAACCGATAGAGGCTGCCTGGGGGACAAAGGAATTTCTAAAATACTACATTATCTGCGGGATAGGGGCAGGGATTTTTATTTTTCTTACTTCCGTGAATTCACAAATACCCGTTGTAGGCGCCTCGGGTGCTATCTACGGGCTTCTGGTAGCATTTGCTATGCTGTATCCTGATTCTGTGATTTATTTATATTTTCTTTTCCCGATTAAAGCAAAACATTTTGCAATTCTTATAGGAGTTATCGCATTCTTGAGCGGAATTTCCGGTACAAAAACCAACATTGCCCATTTCGGTCATTTAGGCGGGTTAATAGTCGGTTACCTGTATTTAAAATTTGATTTTATAAAACGTATTTTCAATTCGGGAAGATTATTTTCCTCAACGAGCAAGGAATACAAAACTTCCGTGACTGAAGAGCGGGTCAATGAAATTCTTGACAAGATTTTGCTCACTGGTGTAGAAAGTTTAACATCCGAAGAAAAAAAATTAATGGACGAATATTCAAGGTTAAAAAGTTTTTCCAGAAATTGACCCCGCCATGGCGGGGTCACCCTGAGCGAAGCCGAAGGGTCTCAATTTAGTGTAGTTGCCGATTCATCGGCGCCGCAGTGCAGGAGTAAATGGAATAAGAAGTAATAGTTAAGTCAGACTGAAAGGAATTCCTGTTTTTCAGTAGAAACAGGGATTTGAGAAAATAAGAGCGCCTTTTTAAGGCGCTCTTGTGTTTTCTGGAGAGTCCCCTATCAGCGCGTTGGCGGGGAATGAATTCGTGGATAGTGAGTGAAAAACATCAATTGGATTTATACCGTTAAGTTTTGCTGTTTCCA
>MNXB01000111.1 GCA_001871125.1 Elusimicrobia bacterium CG1_02_37_114 | reverse complement strand
ACTTTTAAAGAAATCTTATCACACAAAACTGAGTGGTATAATGATTCTTATTACCTGAATACAATGAATTACAGAGCGGTAAAATCATTTATAAAATCAACTTATGACGCATATAAAAAAGTCGTAGGTAAAGAATTTAACAAAACCGTTCCTGCAATTTTTACTGATGAACCGAATTATTTCAACCCTTTTGGTGACAATAAGAGTCAGCAAATACCATGGACAGAAAATCTTGCGTCAGAGTTTAAGGAACGATATGGCTATGATTTGAAGAAAAATTTTGTTTCACTTTTTGAAGAAAAAGGGAATTATCGCAAAGTCAGGTATAATTACTGGAGATTAGTAACTGAACTTTTTGTAGAAAATTTTGGTAAGCAGATACATAATTGGTGTGAAAAAAACAATATAGCACTGACAGGACACTATTTATGCGAGGACAACCTCGGTTCCCAGATTCGTCTTATAGGTTCTGCAATGCCTTTTTATGAGTACGAACAAATCCCGGGTATTGACCATCTTAGTAGAAATATCAAGGATTTGCTTACATTGAAGCAATGTTCTTCTGTGGCACACCAACTCGGTCAAAAGCGGACTCTTTCTGAACTCTATGGCTGCAGCGGACAGAACTTTTCATTTGCAGGAAGGAAATGGATTGGCGACTGGCACAGTGTCCTGGGCATAAACCTCTTCTGCCCGCACCTGTGGCTGTATTCAATGGCTGGCTGCAGGAAAAGAGATTATCCACCCACAATATCCTATCAACAGCCATACTGGAAATACAACAGAGTTATTGAAGACCACATAACACGGGTTAACTACGCAATAACCCGGGGAAAATTTGTTGCTAACGTTTTAGTAATTCATCCTGTTGAAAGTGCCTGGTGTATCTTTGAAGTATATAAAGAAACGTTCAAATATTCAAAAGATGTCAACGACATTAACAATTCATTTGTTAAACTTCTTGAAAACCTCTTATCACTGCACTATGACTTTGATTTAGGCGATGAGTCACTATTAGAAAAATATGCCGGAGTAGAAGATACAATATTCAAGGTCGGAAATATGTCCTACAGCACAATAATCCTGCCTCCTGTTATCAGTTTAAGGGAAAGCACGGTTAAACTTTTAGAAAAGTTCGTAAGAAATGGCGGTGCGGTGTTAGGTTCAAAACCATATCCTCAATATATTGAAGGTGAAAAAGACACCTCCGGCAGGCTGAAGAATCTGTTTGCAGAAGTAATCCCTATAGAGAATCTGTCTGTCGTTGCCAAAAGAGACGTTTCAATAACCGATAGTAACGGGAAAGAAATCCCTGAAGTATATTATCACCACAGGTCTCTTGATAAAAGCGATATTTATTTTCTTGCAAATACAAGTCAGGAAAAAGAATTTTCAGCAGAAGTAAAGATAAAGGGTGAGGGATATCTAGAACTATGGGATACGCTTACAGGAGAAATAATACCTTTATCAGACAAACAATCAGACGGTTATTTGTCTGCTAATTTATACTTTTACAAGGTAGGTTCATATATAATCGCCAGACACAACGGCAAAAGCAAATCAGCGGCAAAACTTCCTGCATCTATTGTCCCGCCGAAATCATTAAAACCGGCTTTAGAATTAACAGGCAACTGGAATATAAAACGCAATGACCCTAACAGCCTGACGCTGGACTTCTGCAAATATAAATTAGATAATCCTGCGGATAAAATCGGCACACCCGGTAAATGGAGTCCCAAAGAAGAATACGTCCTGAGGATACAGAAAATATTAGAGAAACAAAAGAAAAAACAGAAGTTTTCCTTACTTTTTAGTTTCAAAACAGATTTCTCTAAAAGACCAAAGTCAATGTTTCTTGTTCTGGAAAGACCGGAGACTTATAAAATCAAAGTCAATGGGCAGGATGTCCAATACACAGACAAAGGTTACTGGATAGACATTTCTTTCAGGAAAATTGATATAACAAAGTTTGTGAATCTTAAAGGCAACAATACAATAGAACTCTCGGGTAACTTTGTCCTGCCTGTAAAACCCCGGACACTGATATACCTGAAAAACGGCGTGGAAGTGGAATCAGTATATATAACCGGTGATTTCAAGGTCCAAGGCAAGATAATTAAAATCCCCCATAATCCCCCTTTAATAAAGGGGGAAATAAAAGGGGGATTGGGAATAAAAAAAGGGATTACGGAAGGATTTGCCGGTTCAAAATTTGTCCTCTGTAATGAAGACAATAAAACGAACCCTGCCAATTTAGTCACAAGCGGATATCCATTCTATGCAGGAAGTTTTACTTTATCCAGGGAATTCAACTCCTCTCCCTTAAAGGGAGAGGGCAGGGAGAGAGTGTTTCTTGAATTTGGGAATTTCAATTCAATAACTGCAAACGTAACACTCAACAACAGAAATGCGGGGTTGGCACACATACCGCCTTACAGGGTTGAAATAACCGGGTTAATACGAAAAGGTCCAAACACTTTGAAGATTGAAATGGCAAACAGTTTAAGAAACCTGTTAGGTCCACATCACTTCGCAGAAATAGAACCCGAAGCCAATGGTCCCGGAACTTTCCTGGACGAAAAAAACTGGTTTTATAACTATCACTTAGTCCCTTTCGGTCTTGGCAAAATAAAAATTTTGGCAGCTTACCAATCAGACTGTGTCGCAATCGGATTACCCAACTTGTTGGGGCTAAAAAATAACAAAAGAAATCAAAACATGACAAAACTTGATAGTACTACCCGAACAAGTTCGGGATTCCAACTCAAGTTCGGGATTCCAATCGGGTTATAACACAGTCTGAATCCTAAGATTGGCTCAACTCAACCCTTTCAGCACATTATCTCTGGAAAATTTGCAAAAATTCAAATTTTTTGATAAAATTTAACGCCTAAAAGAGTTATATTATAAAATTTGTTTCTAACCAGGGGGTAACACAGAAATGAATACAGGGAAATTAAATAATAAAATTGCTATAGTTACCGGTGCAGGTCAGGGACTGGGTGAAGCACTTGCTAAAAGGTTGGCTCAGGAAGGTGCGGATGTAGTGGTTGCCGATATAAATTTACCTAATGCAGAGCGTGTGGCAAAAGAAATCAGTGAGAGTTACAAACGCGAAGCGTTACCTGTTCTGGTTGATGTTACAAAGAGTGAACAGGTAGCAAATATGGTGAAAAAGACCGTTGAGAAATTTGGCAGGATTGATATACTTGTTTCAAATGCCGGGATATTGATTGCCGAGGAGATAACTGATTTTCCTGAGGATAAATGGAGAAAAGTAATGGACGTTAACCTGGTCGGATATTTTCTGTGTGCCAAAGAAGTTGCTAAGATAATGAAACAGCAGAAAAGCGGCATAATAATACAGATTAACTCCAAGTCGGGTAAAAAAGGCAGTTATAAAAATTCTGCATACGCTGCAGCAAAGTTTGGTGGGATCGGATTGACACAGAGTGTTGCAATGGAACTTGCACCTTATAATATCAGAGTAAATGCAATATGCCCGGGAAATCTTCTGGATTCTCCTCTCTGGGTTGACAGTTTATACGAACAGTATTCAAAAAAATGGGGTATATCAAAAGAAGAGGTCAGAAAAAAATATTTAGAACAGGTCCCGCTGGGCAGAAACTGCACTTACAACGATATAAGTAATGTAATGGTATTTTTATGCAGTGAAGATTCTTCTTATATGACAGGCCAGGCAATAAATGTTACTGGCGGACAGGAGATGCGGTAGGAGAAAAATGGATATTAAGGAATTAGAAAATAAACTTAACAGTTTTGATAAGAATACACGTTTAGATGCATTAAAAACTCTCTGTGAAAAAGTTGATAAAGGTGAAATAAAAGAGATAAAGAAAACCAATTTTGTCAATCTCCACTGTCATACCTTCTTTTCATTCAATGCCTACGGCTATTCGCCGGAACACATTGTATGGCGTGCTTTCAGAGAGGGGTTGGAGGCAGTCGGCATAGTTGATTTTGATACCCTTGACGGAGTGGATGAGGTCCTCCAGTCCGGCAGGATTTTAGGTATAAGGACATCCGCAGGTGTTGAGAGCAGGGTTTTTGTAAAAGAATACAGCGATAAAGTAATAAATTCGCCGAAAGAACCGGGAATATTTTATTTTGAAGGGATAGGGTTTTATAAAAAACCAACTCCTGGTTCAAAGGCAGATAGTATTCTTTCCCAAATGGGAACCATAGCCAAACAGCGCAATCTCACAATGATAGACAGAATAAATAATTTCCTGCAGGATATAAAGATTGATTATGACAGAGATGTTCTGTCTCTCACTCCAAATGGCAATGCCACTGAACGTCATATACTTGCATCTCTTGATAGAAAAGCAAAAGAAGTATTTGGTAAAAATCTTGACAATCTGGTTTCTTTCTGGTCGGCAAAATTAGGCGTTGAACAGGAGAAAATATCCTCTATTATAGACAATCCGCCCGAATTACAGGAGATGATGCGGTCAAAATTGATGAAATACGGTGCTGTCGGGTATGTTAAACCCGAGAGAGGAAATTTCCCTGCCCTTGAAGAAATGATTGATATGATAAAAGATACTGACGCACTCCCTGTTTCTGCATGGCTTGACGGAACGAATGAAGGAGAAAAAAACATAAAGGAATTTTTACAGTTGATGGTTGAAAAAGGCATTGCGGTATTAAACATTATCCCTGAGCGCAACTGGAACATCAGGGATAAAAAAGAAAAAGAGATTAAAGTGAAACATCTTGATGAGGTAATAAAAATTGCAGAAGAACTGGATTTACCGATAGTGGTTGGGACCGAGATGAATAAATACGGGCAGAGGTTTATTGACGATTTTACTGTACCTGAGTTAAAACCTTACCTGGATTGTTTTCGCAAAGGCGCTTTTTTTGTTTATGGTCACACGCGGATGGGACAGACTTTTAATAAAGGATATAACAGTCAGTGGGCAAATGGATATTTGCCGACAAAAAGAGAAAAGAATAGTTTTTATACGAAGGTCGGGAAACTTATGAAACCGGAATATGACTATAAGGATATAAAAATAAAAGACAACGCCAAACCCGACGAAATATACAAGAAAATAGGGGACACTATTTATTTGTAAGAATTAGAACCGTCCCCATACTTTTTGGAAAAGGTGGAAGGGATATGAACAAAAAACAATTAAGAAAAGAACTGGTTGAAATTGGTAAAAGAATAGCGGAAGAAAAACTCGTTATAGGTCCCGGGGGTAACTCCAGTGCAAGGCTCGGCAACATTATCTATATGAAAGCCAGCGGAATTCCTTTTGAAAGTGCTAAAGAAGAACACTACATAGGGGTTGACCTGAAAACAGGAAAAATCGTGGACGGTAAATTAAAACCGTCCTGCGAAATATCAATGCATTTAGGATGCTACCGTGTCCGGAATGATATCGGGGCTGTCCTACATTCACACGGCCCCTATTCAGTAGCATACGGAATGCTTGGAAAAGAATTGAAGGCTTTCACTCCGGATTTTATTGCAGTTGTGAAAACGAATATCCCTCTGGTTAAATATGTGGTCCCTTCAACAAACGAACTGGCAGAAGTTGTCAAGGAACCGATAAAAAATCACAACGGAGTTCTTCTGGCAAACCACGGACTTTTAACAGTCGGGTCTAACTTAAAAGAGGCATTCTATCGGACATTGCTGGTTGAAGATGCGATAAAAACAATCATATATGCAAGGGCATTAGGTGTTAGAATGCGTTTCTTTACTGAAAAGGAATTTTGTGAAATTGACAATCTGAAAGCTGAAAGTTATCGCCGGAAGCTATTAAGTAAAATCCTGAAGGATTAACTCCTGGGATTCCCCAATTTATCCGCAGGATTATCTTATTTATCCGCAGGATTATCTTATTTATCCGCAGGATTATCTTATTTATTGGGGTTATCCAGGAATTAAGGCTTTAGCCTTTTATAATTTCCTTGTATAATAACTGGTATTAGTTCTATGCTTTAAAAAAAATGAAAGCTGCGATACTATACAAAATAAAAGATATCAGAATAGAAGACATAGAAAAACCAACTATAAAACCCGATGAAGCACTCGTGCGGGTCAAATCAGTCGGTGTATGCGGGTCCGATGTGCATTATTATCTTCACGGGAGGATAGGTGACCAGATAGTAAAAGACAGGCATATACTTGGACATGAACCTGCGGGTGAAATTGTTGAGGTTGGTAAAGAGGTAAAAAATCTAAAGGTTGGCATGCGTGTTGCGGTTGAGCCCGGTATATCCTGTGGACATTGCGAACAATGTAAAAAAGGCAGATATAACATTTGCAAAGACGTGAAATTTCTTGGGACTCCGCCTGTCCCGGGTGCATACCGTGAGTACCTGGCATATCCTGCAAAATTTCTTTATCCTATCCCGGATTCAGTAAGTTATGCTGAAGGTTCGCTGGTTGAGACTCTTTCGGTTGGTATGTATGCGGTTGAACTTGCAGGTTTGAATGTTGGTGACGACATCGCAATAATCGGCTGCGGACCAATAGGTTTAGTTACTCTGGAATCTGTTAAATCTGCAGGTGCGGGACGTATATTTATGACTGATATGATTAATCAACGCTTAAAGTTTGCAAAGAAACATGGTGTTGATTCTGCCATAGATGCCCAAAAAGAAAACGTCGTTGAAAAAATAATGGATTTAACCAAAGGCAGGGGGGTTGACATAGTATTTGAATGTGCAAGTTCAGTTGATACTCTTAAACAATCTATTGAAATGGTTGCAACAGGCGGTAAAATTATATGGATTGGAATACCGCCGGAAGATTATGTCTCAATACCTGTTCATACTGTACGGAGAAAAGAAATTGTCATAAAAGCAGTCCGCAGGTTTAAACATAGTTATCCAAAGTGTATTAATGCCATAGCGGGCGGCAAAGTTTCAGTAAAAGATATGGTAACGCATAATTTCCAATTGGAAGATATAACAAAAGCATTCAGTCTTGTAGAAAATTATGCTGACGGTGTAATAAAAGCAATGATAAATATATGAAAAAAAAATTCCTTGCATTTGACCTTGGTGCAGAAAGCGGCAGGGCAATAGTTGGCAGTTTTAGTAACAAAAAAATCAATATTGAAGAACTCCATAGATTTCTCAATGTCCCCGTAAAAGTTTCAGGCAGTCTGCACTGGGATACTTTGTATCTCTTCAGGGAAATGAAGCAGGGGTTGATATCTTTCAGACAGAAGTACGGTCCGGGAGCACTTGAAAGTATCGGTGTGGATACCTGGGGAGTTGACTACGCTCTTATTGACAAAAAAGGGCTGATGTTAGGTAATCCCTACCACTACCGTGATAAAAGAACAGACGGCATAATGGAAGAAGTGTTTAAGAGAATCCGTAGAGAACAGATATTCAAAAATACAGGTATTCAGTTTATGCAACTCAACACTATATACCAGTTGTTTTCTGCAAAATTGAATTATCCGCACTTGTTTGATGTCACTGACAAACTTCTTTTCACCGCAGATCTTTTTAATTATTTTTTCTCCGGTGCAAAAGTTGCTGAATTCACTCTTTCAACAACTTCGCAGTTATACAACCCGGTAGAAAAAAACTGGTCAAAAGTTATTTTTGAAAAACTTGGGATACCGCTGAATATAATGCCTGAAATCGTGCCGCCGGCAACCACCATAGGAAATCTCCTCCCGGAAATATGTGAAGAGACAGGGATTTCCGAAGGGGTCAGTGTAGTAGTTCCTGCCTGCCACGACACAGGCTGTGCCGTCGCTTCGGTACCTGCAGAAAAAAATACAAACTGGGCGTTCCTGAGCAGCGGGACCTGGTCATTACTTGGAATGGAAATAGACTCGCCAATCATAAATGATAAATGTTTAGAATATAATTTTACAAATGAAGGAGGGGTAAACAACACATTCCGATTCCTTCACAATATAATAGGACTCTGGCTTTTACAGGAATGCAAAAGAACCTGGGAAAAAGCGGGGGAAAAATTAACCTATCCCCGGATAACACAATTGGCAAGGAATTCAAAACCTCTGGTTTCATTAATTAATCCCGACGACGAACGTTTCCTGAAACCTCAAAATATGCCTTCTGAAATTGCAGGGTTTTGTAGAGAAACTGGTCAGCGGGTTCCAAAAACAAAAGGAGAAATTGTCAGGTGCGTACTGGAGAGCCTTGCATTAAAGTACAGAGAAGTCATTGAACAACTCCAGATTCTGACAGGTAAACAGGTTGAAGTATTACACATAATAGGCGGAGGTATAAACAATAAACTCCTGTGCCAGTTTACCGCGAACGCAGCAAAAATACCGGTAATAGCAGGACCTGCAGAAGCCACTGCTACAGGAAACATTATAATGCAGGCAATAGGTAAAGGGTTAATTTCCTCTATTGAAGAAGGCAGGGAATTTGTCAGGAATTCATTTGAACTGGCTGCCTATAAACCAAAAGATACAACTCTGTGGGACGAGGCATACGAAAAATTTAAGAAGATTAAGAAATCGTCCAGTTCCTAAAGAACCTACTGTTGGTTAAAACTGGACGCTACTGCCTGCCCCCGTGTATTGTTTTACCCGGTAAAACATCGTGGGGTAGCGTCCCAATTTATTGGGGCGACTCCAGGGATTCACCAATTTATTGGGGCGAACTTTATTAATTTATGAAATACAGACTATTAATTTTTGATTTGGACGGTACATTGATAGATTCCAAAAGAGATATAGCCAACGCTGTTAACCATGCCTTGGGACTGGAAAATATGCCGCCCCTGGACAATAAACTAATCTATAGTTTCATTGGCGATGGGATGTTCAGGTTAATAGAGAAAACTCTATCTGCAAGGAAAGAATCCCGACAGGTAAATATTAATAGATTACTGAAACTCTATGTTGAATACTACAACGACCACCTGTTGGACTCAACTCTCCTCTACCCGGGAGTTAGAGAAATACTTGAACATTACAGGAAATGCAAAAAGGCTATTGTTAGCAATAAGGAAGAATCTTCCTCAAAAAAAATACTGGAAAAATTGAATATGTGTAGACATTTTGATATAATATTTGGCGGTAATTCTACAGAAAATAGAAAACCTGACCCTGAGCCTTTACTCAAAGTTATGGAAATGCTCAACGTTGGACCGGAAGAAACAATAATGATAGGTGACGGTATAAACGATATAATTGCCGCACGCCTTGCAAATGTTAAAAGTTGCATCGTTACACACGACCCTGAAATTGATATGGAATTTCTGGCTGAAAACAAACCTGATTTTTGTATAGATAGTTTAATTCAACTGAAAGAAATTTTATATCGGTAGCCGACGGCTTTAGCCGGCGAAAAATGATATTTCATAAAACGCAGGCTGAAGCCTGCGACTACCAATTAGGAAAGGAAAAACTATGGAAAAAACTGAACTGGATAAAAAAACAGCGGTTTTTTATCTGAAACAGATGATGCAAATCAGACAATTTGAAGACAAGATTATGGATTTGTTGGGACAGAACATTGCTGAAGGCGGTTCACATTTATATGCCGGACAGGAAGCAATCGCGGTAGGTGCAATGGCATCTATCAATCCTGACGATTACATTGTGAGCACTCACAGGGGACACGGACACTGTATAGCCAAAGGCGGTAAATTACCGGAACTTATGGCAGAAATACTCGGCAAAAAAACCGGCTGCTGTAAAGGCAAGGGTGGTTCACTGCATTTAGCTGATGTCTCTACGGGAAATTTAGGTGCAAACGGTGTTGTCGGCGGAGGATTCGGTCTGGCTACAGGTGCAGGATTGACAATTAAAATAAAAAAAACAAACCAGGTAGTCCTGTGTTTCTTCGGCGATGGTGCGACAAACCAGGGACTTTTCCATGAATGTTTGAATATGGCTGCCAAATGGGTACTGCCTGTTGTATATATATGTGAAAATAACCTGTATGGCATGTCGGTTTCAGTGAAAAGAGCATCCGCACTGGAAGATTTGACAAAAAAAGCTTCTCCTTACGGCATACCGACAGACACTGTTGACGGTATGGATGTCCTTGCAGTCCGGGACGGGGTTACAAAATTTGTCAAACATTCACGGGAAGGTAAAGGTCCATCAATGATAGTATGCCAGAGTTATCGCTATTACGGACACTCAAGAAGTGATCCCCGTGTATACCGCACAAAAGAAGAAGAAAAATTCTGGCATGACCGCGACGCTATTTTAACTTTTGGCAGAAAAATGGTTGAACAAAAAATCCTCACCCAGCAGGAAGTGGACAATTTAGATAAAGAAGTCCAGAAAGAATTAGACGACGCAACTAAATACGCTATTGAAAGTCCGCTGCCTGAACCTTCGGCGCTATACGAAGATTTATATGTATAGAAAGGAAATAACATGAAACAGTTATTTTACTGGCAGGCGATAAATGAAGCTCTTGAAGAAGAAATGAAACGAGACCCGAACGTATTCGTTATGGGTGAAGACGTGGCAATCTACGGCGGTGCATACGGCGTAACGAGAGGACTAATGGAAAAGTTCGGCGAAGAACGTGTCCGTGATACCGCAATTTCTGAAGCCGCCATAGCCGGAGCAGGATTGGGTGCTGCTGTAACAGGTATGCGTCCGGTCATAGAAATTATGTACATTGACTTTATTTCAATTGCCTTAGACCAGATTTACAACCAGATGGCAAAAATAAGGTATATGTTTGGCGGCAAGACAAAAGTTCCTATTGTTGTCCGCACCCAGGGCGGACCGGGACGGACATTAGGAGCACACCATTCTCAGAGTCTTGAATCCTGGCTTGTCCATGTGCCTGGACTAAAAGTGGTTATGCCTGCAACGCCTTATGATGCAAAAGGATTACTGAAGTCCGCGATTCGGGAAGACAACCCCGTAATATTCATTGAACATAAAATGCTTTACGGGACCAAAGGCGAAATCCCTGAAGAGGAATACACACTGCCTATCGGCAAGGCATCCATAAAAAGAGAAGGTAGTGATGTCACAATTATCGCCTATTCAATGGCGTTACTTAAGGCACTGAAAGCTGCAGAACAACTCCAGAAAGGCGGTATAAACTGCGAAGTAATAGACCCTCTGACACTTTTACCGCTTGATATAGCAACCATAATGGAATCAGTCAAAAAAACTCATAAGGTAGTAATTGTTCACGAAGCATGCAAGACAGGCGGGACAGGTGCAGAAATCGGTATGCAGATCATTGAGAACGGGTTTGATTATTTAGATGCACCTATAAAAAGGGTATGCGGTGCAGACGTTCCTATGCCGAAAGCACCCAACCTTGAAAAACTCGCTGTCCCGCAGGTAGAAGATATAATAAAAGTTACAAAGGAGTTATGTGAATGATTAAAAAAGTTATTATGCCGAAACTCGGCGAAACAATGGAAGAAGGTATAATAAGTAAATGGCTAAAAAAGGAAGGGAATAAAGTAGAAAAAGGTGAACCTATTTTTGAAGTAACAACAGATAAAGCTAATTTTGAAGTAGAATCAACCGCAAGCGGGTATCTCAGAAAAATCATCTGCCCTGCTGAGCCCGACAAAAATATACCCGTGCTTCAGACAGTCGCTTTAATGTCTGATTCTATGGACGAAGGAATACCAGAAGAAGAGGTTGAAAAATCCGAACTAGAAAGAAAAGAAGAGAAACCGGCAGTCAAAAATGTAACCGCTGCGGTGAGTTCCGACACAGGAACTGATGTTAAGTCTTCTCCATTGGCAAAAAAATTAGCAAAAGAAAAAGGTATAGACCTATCAAAGATAACAGGCACGGGTCCCGGCGGAAGAATAACGGAAAAAGACGTTTTATCTGCAGTCACCACACCTGTTTCTGCAGAAGCCGAAATAATCCCGCTAAAAGGAATGAGAAAAATCATCGCACAACGGCTAACCCAGAGTAAACAATCTGCACCGCACTATTACCTGCAGTCAGAAATAGATATGTCTGAAATAGTCCAACTGCGGGAAAAACTCTCTTCGGGCGATGAACGACCTTCCTTCAACGACTTTATCATAAAAGCATGCGCAAAAGCCCTTGAAGACAATCCTCAAATGAATGTCCATTTTGACGGGACTAATATAAAAGTTATGAAAGACATAAATGTAGGTGTTGCTGTAGCAGTAAAAGACGGACTGATTGTTCCGGTAATCAAGCAGACAAATAAAAAAAGTATAAAAGAAATAATGCAGAAAACAAAAGAAATAAAAGAAAAAGCAAAGAATAACAAATTTACCCCGGAAGACCTTTCCGGAGGAACTTTCACTATTTCAAACTTAGGTATGTACGACATTGATACGTTCATAGCAATAATCAATCCGCCGGAAGTCGGAATACTTGCAATAGGAAAAATCAAGGAATCGCCTGTTGTCCAAGACGGTAAAATCATGGCAGCCCAAACAATGAAAGTCAGCCTCTCGGCAGACCACAGGGTTGTTGACGGCGCAACCGGTGCCCAATTTCTAAAACGCCTCAAACAAATATTAGAGGTGGGGTCAGACCTTGAATCTTGAATATAATAGGTTACTAAGTGGAAAAAAATATTGAAGCAGTAGTTATTGGCTCGGGTCCCGGCGGATATACATCAGCTATTCGCACATCTCAACTGGGTAAAAAAGTTGCCGTTATTGAAAAAAGCGAACTGGGCGGAACATGCCTGAATATTGGCTGTATTCCTACCAAAGCACTGATTGCAAGCACAAATGTCTTGTCAACGGTAAAAAATGCCAAGAAATTCGGTATAAAAACAGGGAATATTGAAATTGATTTCCCTAATATAATGGCAAGAAAGAATCAGATAGTAAAACAGTTGTGCACAGGAATATCCGGACTCCTCAAAAGCAATGGTATTGAAGTAATAAAAGGCAGTGCTAAATTTGTCAGCAATAATCAATTAGAAATTTCCGGCTCGCCAGAAACAATAAAATTAAACTTCCAGCAATGTATAATAGCCACCGGCTCCGTTCCGACACAGATACCCGGAATGGAAATTGACGGCAACAGGGTAATCACAAGTGATAATGCGCTTAACCTTACAGAAATACCTGCTTCACTTTTGGTTATTGGCAGTGGTGCTGTCGGTATAGAATTTGGATGTATCTTCAATACTTTAGGAAGCAAGGTCACCATAATTGAAATGCTCCCGCAGATTTTGCCAAATGAAGATGAAGAGATATCAAAGAAACTCCAGCAAATTCTTACAGAACAGGGAATAACTATTAAAGTCGCAACAACGGTAACAAAATTAGAACCTACTCAAAAAGACGTAACAGTTCATCTTTCATCTTCAGAAAAAATCACAGCGGAAAAAGTTCTTGTCGCAGTGGGAAGAAAACCTTATATAGAAGGGCTTGACCTGGATAAAATAGGTTTAGAGATTGGAAAAGGGCGTATCGTGGTAAACGAAAAAATGGAAACAAATATCCCCGGAATATACGCCATAGGTGATGCGGTGGGTGGGGTATTACTTGCACATAAAGCTTCTGCTGAAGGGATAGTTGCAGGAGAAAACATCTGCGGGAAAAAATCAGTAATAGATTACAAGGTAATACCTAATTGTGTCTACAGCCATCCTGAAGTTGCAAGTGCAGGACTCAATGAGAAAAAAGCCAAAGAAGCGGGATACAACGTCAATATAGGCAGGTTTCCTCTAATGGCAAGCGGACGGGCAATCACTGTGGGTGAAACAAAGGGAATGGTCAAAGTTATTGCCGATAAAGAAACAGATGCTATATTGGGTATTCATATAATAGGTCCTGAAGCCACCGAACTAATAGCCGAAGCGGCAATTGCAATAAAATTAGAATCCACAACAGAAGAATTCACAAGAATAATCCACCCGCATCCAACACTGTCAGAATCAATCCTTGAAGCAGTTGATGATGTCCATGGTGAAGCCATTGACCTCCCTAAGAAAAAATGAAACTTGACAGAAAATCAAATATTTAGTAAAATATAGTCAAAATTCCATAAAATGTATGCTTTTAGGGAGTATGTTCCCTAAAATAGACCTATTTTGGGAAATGTATTCCCTAAAATAGACATAGAGGCGCGATTATATGAAAAAACAGGATATAGCTGAAATAAATATCTGGTGGAAATTCGGCAAAGAATTTGATAATTATGACAATACTATGAAACTTTTAAAGAAAAAACCTATAGTTTTTCATAGGGATGAAATTGAATTACTACCAGGAAACATATATATAATAAGAGGACCGCGTCAGGTTGGAAAAACCGTTTGGATAAAACAAACCATAAAAAAGCTTCTGGACGAAAATATTAACCAAAAATCTATATTTTATCTATCCTGTGATTCTTTAACTGGCAAAACAAGGAAAGAATTAAATAATGAAATAAGATTTTTTATAGATAATGTAGGTATGGATAAAAAACCATTATACATTTTCCTTGATGAAATAACATCTGTAACTGACTGGAATATTGAACTCAAGACACTCGTTGACAGTGGTTTAACAGAAAATTGTGTAATTGTTGTTACGGGTTCTAATCCCTGGGAAATAAAATATAGAAAAGAAAGATTACCCGGAAGAGGCGTGGAGGGAAATGAAAAATTATTTTTCCCTTTATTATTCAGAGATTTTGTGCTTCAATTAAAAATATTACCAAGTTGGTTAGGAAATGAAAACGTAAATTTGATTGCATCTTTGAACAAATTCTATAAGGAAGCAGAGAACTTCATTCCGGCTAATATTGAAAATAAAGATAATGTAATTAGTTGTCTGCGAAATATTTTACCATACCAAAAAGAGTTGAGTTTTCTTTTCCAAATATATTTAAGAACCGGAGGAATTCCCGAATCTATAAATTCATATTGTTTTAACAAATATCATAGTGAAAAAAAAGAAGAAAAAATAGATACAAGAGTTTACGAACAATTCATAAATGTTGTACTAGGAGATTTGGCAAAAATGGTTAGGAACGAGGGTTCGCTGCGGGAAGTAATTGATGTGGTTGCTGGACAACAAGGAAACAAATATAGTTTCACCAATATTGTAGAAAAAATGTCTAATCAGCCAGACCACAAAACCGTAACTACATATACCGAATTATTAAAAGAAACGCTTCTTACCAGAACATTTTATTCCTATGGATTTAACAAAATGAAAAATAGACCCAAAGCCGATAAAAAGATTTATTTTTACGACCCTTTCTTGTTTTATTCTGTTAGGGGTTGGCTATCAGGAAAAGAGGGTTATGAAGTTTGTTCAGATACTATCATGAATGATGAAATATTGAGTAATTTAATTGAAGGGATTATTGGCCATCATATTGCAGCTACTAATGAAAAACTACCTATGCAGGATATGATAACTTTTTTATGGCTCTACTATGACAAATCTCGTGAAATAGACTTTCTATATAAGAAAAAAGACGATAAGTTTATTGGTCTTGAAGTGAAATATCAAAATAATGTTTCATTAAGAGACATGTCAATTATAGATAAAATAAATGAATATTATCTTATAAGCAAAGATACTTTTGAATTGAATAATATCTCAATAATACCCGTTCATTTATTCCTGTTTTTATTACAGAAATCAGATGGTCATATTTAAAGAGTATCGGGGTCAGGTCTCAACATTCAACAGATTTTGTGTAAAAGTAAATATGTAAAGGCTGTCACCATTATCATCACCATTATCATTATCATTTACTAACTTAATGGAGATTTAAATGGAAGATACAAGTTTTAGCTCGGGATTGATAATCCGAGAAATGGGCACAGACGCGAGTCCTTTTACTTTAACAAAAACAACTGGTTGTCCTTCTTCTCTTTGTTCGCGGGCGAGTGCTATATTACGTTCGTTGAACTCGGTCTCATTCTCCAAGAGTAAAACAACTTGTGCTCCATCTGGAATTTGCTCATCTATTTCTGGGTACTCTAATATATATTTAGCAAATTCAGTTGAAAGAACTGATAATTTTTCAAAAAAATCTTTATCAGTCATGATTTTTCACCTCCTCAAGAAATCTTTTCAAATAAAGTTGCCAGTTCATTTTAATATCTGTATCAGCAAAATTAAGTGTTTCATTATAATTATTCAAAAACAATGGTATTTTTTCAATTCTGCCATCAAAATGGATAATATCCCTGTGGGCAAAACCATGTGCAGTGTCATAACGAACTATTGGATACCATCTATTTTTGAGAAAGACTTCAAGTTGAACTTTGAAATCTACTATCCTGTTTTTAATTCTTGTATGGGAATATCTTTTTCGACAATTTTCAGGATAAGGGACTATAAATTCCTTCTTCTTTACCACAATTTATTATAATATAAATAAAAAAGGTTGTCAATAAATTTAAGGTAAAAAAGAAAACATTGGATAGAAAATTCCTCTATGAACAGAATTGAAGTAATAAATTTAGGTGTAACTGACTACAACAAAGCATTGGATTTGCAAAGAGAATATATTCAATCTGTCCAATCCGGCAGGAGTTTTGGCAGGTTGATTCTTTTACAGCACTCCCCTGTCATTACCATAGGACGAAACGGCAGTAAAGAAAACATTTTAGCATCCGAGAAAATACTGAAAGAAAAAAATATTGAAGTTTTTGAAGTTGACCGCGGTGGCGATGTCACACTGCACTGCCCGGGACAATTAGTCGGTTATCCAATAATTAATTTAGCAATGAACGGTAAAGATGTTCATAAATATATACGTAATTTAGAAGAAGTATTTATAAAACTGTTAAAGGACTATAATATCACGGGAAAAAGAATAAAGGGGAAAACCGGGGTATGGGTAAGGGCGGCTTCTGGGAAGGCAGACCAAAAGATTGTCTCTATCGGGATTGGTGTCAAACACTGGGTCACGTTCCACGGGTTTGCATTCAATGTTAATGCAGACATATCTTATTTTTCTTTGATAAACCCCTGTGGAATGAAAAATCTGGAAATGGTTTCATTATCCAAAATTCTTGGAAGGGAAATTGACTTTTTTGAAGTCCGAGAACAGGTTGTAAAATATTTCGCTGAAATCTTTGGTATAAAAACTATAAATGGATTTCCTGAATGGATAAAGCGAAAAGCAACCTATAATCATAACTTTAAGAAAGTAAATTCAATAATTGAGGAGTTTAAACTCAATACAGTCTGTGAAAGTGCGATGTGTCCCAACATAAACGAGTGTTTTTCCAACGGGACAGCTACTTTTATGATATTAGGCAATATATGCACTCGCAGTTGTAAATTCTGTAATATAAGTCACGGGACCGCATTACCACCGGATAAGGAAGAACCTGAAAGAATAGCAAGTGCAGTAAAGAAATTAAATTTAAAATATGTTATAATTACTTCAGTCACAAGGGACGATTTACCTGATGGCGGGGTAGAACATTTTGTAAATACGATAAAAAAAATACGTTCCTTGAATCCAAACATTATTATAGAAGTTCTGATACCGGATTTCAAAGGTAATAAAGAATCCATTGAATCAGTGGTTAGAGCAAAACCGGACGTAATCAGCCACAATCTTGAAACTGTCCCACGACTATATTCTGAAGTGCGTCCTTTAGCGTCTTATAGCAGGTCACTTGAACTGCTGAAAACAGTAAAAGACTTCAATAACAATATAAATACAAAATCAGGTATTATGTTAGGATTGGGGGAAACAAAAGAGGAAGTGCTGGAATTAATGAAAGATTTACGTAAAGTGAATTGTGATTATTTCACAATCGGACAGTACCTGCGACCAAACAAGGAATGTCTGCCGGTGAAGGAATTTATTCCACCGTCTGAATTTGAAAAATATAAAATTATCGGACTGGAGATAATGAACTTTAAATCAGTCAATTCCGCTCCTTTCGTCCGGAGTTCTTATAGGAGTTACAATGGATAACTTATATGATGTAATCATTATTGGCGGTGGTCCATCGGGTTTAACATCTGGAATCTATACTTCAAGAGCAAGATTGAAAAGTTTATTAATTGAAAGTTTAGAAATCCCCGGGCAGGCTGTTATTGCCGACAATATAGAAAACTATCCTGGTTTTCCTGAAGGGATTAACGGTTTTGCCTTAGTAGAGAAATTCAAGAAACAGGCAAAAACATTCGGTCTGGACTTTGCTACAGGAACAGTAGAAAAAATCAACACAGTCAAACAAAACGATATCAGTTTCTGGCAGATAAAAACCGAAGATAAAACATTCAACTCTCTGTCCATAATCGTTGCAACAGGTGCAAGTCATACAAAACTCAATGTTCCGGGTGAAGAAAAGTTTACAGGAAAAGGGGTATCCTACTGTGCAACCTGTGATGGCGCTTTATTCAGGGATAAAGATATTGTCCTGGTCGGTGGAGGAGATGCGGCGGTAGAAGAAGCATTATTTCTAACAAAATTCTGCAGAAAAATTACCTTAATACACCGCAGGGACAGTTTAAGGGCAACAAAAATACTGCAGGAAAGAATACTTTCAAACAAAAAAATGGAGTTCATCTGGGATTCACGGGTTATTGAAATTATGGGAGAACAGAAAGTGAAATCCGTAAAAGTCAAAAACATCAAGACGAATGAAGAGAAAATGGTAACCTGTGAGGGGGTATTCATATTTATCGGGCAGTCACCCAATACGGGTTTTCTTAAAGGAATTGTAGAGTTAGATGAAACAGGATATATAGTTGCAGACGAAAATATGAAATCAAGCAGGGAGGGTATTTTTGCCTGCGGTGACTGCAGGAGGAAACTTTTACCCCAGATAGTAACAGCCTGCGGGGATGGGGCAACAGCAGCGGTTTCCGCAAGGAAATGTATAGAAAAATTAAAAGGAACAGAATATAAGTAAAAAAATGACTAAAGAAACCTTAACTCCAAAAGAAAGATGGTTAAAAACCCTGAAAAGAGAAAAAACAGATAGAATACCAATGGACTATTGGGCAACAGGTGAAACTACAGAGAAACTTATGAAACATTTGAATTGCAATACTGAAAGTGATATCTACAGAAAATTACACATTGACAAAGTTATGGGTGTTGGACCTGAATACACTGGTCCTAAATTGCCTGAAAACACTGATATATTCGGTTGTAAATATAAAACAGTAGATTATGGTAGCGGGATTTACGGTGAATGTATTTATCATCCAATTACCGAATATAAAACAGTTAAAGAGATTAAGGAAAATTATAAATGGCCGGAACCTGACTGGTGTGATTATAGTAAAATAAAAGCTCAAATTGAAGGAAAAGAAGATTATCCCATACAGGGCGGAGGGTCAGAACCTTTCCTGACATATAAATATCTGCGGGGAGACGAACAGGCATTTGTTGATTTAATAGAAAATCCAGAAATAGTCAATTACTGCCTTGACAAACTTTTTGACATGGCATATCAGAACACATTAAGAATCTATGAACAAATTCCGGGTAAAGTTATGCTCTCGTATGTAGCGGAAGACTTTGGAAGCCAGGATGATCTAATGTGTTCTCCTCAACAAATAAAAGAATACTTCATTCCGAGAATGAAAAGAATGATGGACCTTGCACATAGTGCAGGTGCATACGTGTTTCACCACAGTGATGGGGCTGTAAGAAAAATTATACCGGATATGATTGAAGCAGGAATTGATGCATTAAACCCCATACAGTGGAAATGCAGGGGAATGGACAGGGAAGGATTGAAGAGAGATTTTGGTGATAAACTCATATTTCACGGAGGGGTGGATAATCAACATACTTTACCCTTTGGAACAAAGGAAGAGGTTAAACAGGAAGTAATTGACAATATAAGAATTTTAGGAAAAGGCGGGGGGTATATTCTTGCTCCCTGCCATAATATTCAATCAGTAACCCCGCCGGAAAATATTGTAGAGATGTATAAAACCGGCTATGAATACGGTACCGGGTAGGTAATATGCCTATTTATGCTTATCAGTGTAAAAAATGCAACAATGAATTTGAACTTTTGATAACAGACAGAAACGAAAAACCAAAATGTCCAAAATGTGAAAATAAAAATCTGGAAAGGCTAATGAGCACTTTCGCTATTGCAGGAACCAGCAAAGGTAGTTCCTCTGGAAGCGGTAGCAATTGTTCCTGTTGTTCCAGTAAAAACTGTAGTTCATGCGGTTAAAAAATGAGTTCAATTAAGGTAATCTTCCAGCCGGACAATATAACAGTTTATGTCCTGCCCGGAACAAGTATAATAGAAGCAGCCGGGAGGGCAGGAATACTCATTGAATCTACCTGCGGTGGCGAAGGGACCTGTGGAAAATGCAAAATTCAGGTAATTGAAGGTGAAATTGAATCTGTCGGCACCCGTCTTGCCTGCCAGACAAAAATCAATTCCGACTGTGTAATAAATATTCCCGAAGAATCCAGGCATTCACCTCAACGCATTCTCACATCCGGATTAAAAAGAAGAAAGGAAATAAAACCCAGTATATGGAAAAAATATATTGAACTACAAAAATCTACAATTGAAAATCAATCTGCGGACATAGATTTAATAAAAATAGCGTTAGGTGCCGATTTCAAAACCGACATTTATATGATAAGACGAATATCTGAACTTTTGAGAGAAAATAATTTCAGAACAACATGCGTATTTTCCGACAACGAACTGATAGCAATAGAAAAAGGCGATACAACGAAAATAGATTACGGCGTTGCTTTTGACATAGGAACAACTACACTCGTAGGAACACTGCTTGATGCAGTTACGGGTAAAGAATTATCAGTTTCTTCACGAATGAACCCGCAGATTCAATATGGTGACGATATCATAAGCAGAATAAATTTTTCAATAAAGAAGGAAGATGGCTTAGAGAATCTACATTACTGCTTAATTAAAGAATTGAACGAAATGATTAGCGAACTTGCTCTAAAAGCAAAAATAGATAAAAGAAATATTTATAAAATTGTATCTGCGGGTAACTCCACAATGCAGCACTTATTGCTGAAAATCAACCCGAAGAATTTAGGCTCAATACCATTTTCCCTGACAGTAAAAGAGGGTATGGAAATCAAAGCAAAAAAAGTCGGAATAGAGATTAATCCTGATGGTTCATTATATGTTTTTCCAAATATTGCAGGTTTCGTTGGCGGAGATACTGTTGCTGTTATTCTTGCCACAGAAATTCACAGAAGTAAAGACATAAAATTAGCTATTGACATAGGCACTAATGGTGAGATTGTTCTTGGAAACAAGGAACGTCTTGTTTCTGCATCTACAGCTGCGGGACCGGCTTTTGAAGGTGCACATATTACCAATGGAATGCGAGCATCTGAAGGTGCCATAGAAAAAGTTGTCATTAATGATGAATGTGTTAAAGTTAATGTTATCGGTAATGTTGCTCCCCTTGGAATCTGCGGGACAGGTTTAATTGATGCTACCGCAGAAATGCTGAGAAAGGGAATAATTGATTCTAGCGGAAAAATACTTGGTAGAAATGAATTGAAAGGTAAAATTTCAGATAGATTGCTTAACCGGATTATTGAAGGAAAAACGCAAAATGATTTCCTGCTTATTGAAGAACCCGACTTCGGACGCCGGATTCTTATTACCCAGAAAGACATCCGGGAACTGCAATTAGCAAAATCCGCCATCTCTGCAGGAATAAAAATACTGGAAAAGGAACTCGGAATAAAAGATGAGGAGATTACAGAAATTCTACTCGCCGGAGCTTTTGGAAATTTCATAAGACGCAGTAATGCAAAACGGATAGGATTAATTCCCGATGTCCATTCAGAAAAAATAAAGTTCGTGGGAAATGCCGCTTCGTCTGGAGCTGAATTAGTACTTTTATCAAGGGATTTGAAACAAGAAGCTGAATTTATCTCCATAAATACTGAGTATATTGAACTCTCCACAAGAGCTGATTTTAATCAGTTGTTTGTAGAAGAAATGAATTTCAAATAAAAAATTTTTTTCAAGACCCTGTCAAATCATCTAAGAATGTTACCGTAATTATATCTAGAAAGGTCTTGTAAAATTTCAGCATTGAATCTTTCTTCAAATGTTCTTTGAATTTTTATTTTTTTAGTCCGCATCTG
>MNXB01000083.1 GCA_001871125.1 Elusimicrobia bacterium CG1_02_37_114 | reverse complement strand
ATTTGATTTGGTTACCGGTTCCGGTACCAGTTGATGATTCTTTATTGAAAGGGACAGTTTTTGCTGTTATAGTCTGTGCTATCTTATCGCCGTTATTGCCCGTGGAACCTGCAGATTTCCAATCACTCCAGGGGCCACCATCAGTGGAATATTGGTATCTTGCTGAACAGCAGTCCTGGACTATTTCTGTTTCTGTCAGTGCACGGTTGAGTATTCTTAACTCGTCTATAACAGCATTCAGGTATTCACCTGATGAGGATTTGCCTATGAGTAGATTTCCCGTGTTGCTAATATTTGCTGTTGAATAATTTATTTCATCTTCTTGGACACCATTAAAATATATTCTCAATTTTGTATTTGAATTATCTTTGACTGCAGCAATATGATTCCATTCATCTATGTTCAGGGCACTGGAAGAATATACGGGTTGGGAATTACTGGGATTAAATATAGCAAAACTTACTTTACCACTACCATCAATCATAAATAAATATCCACGACCATCTTCATCTCCAAACTGTCCCTGCAACTTCTGTAATATCCTCTGATTGCTTCCTGTAGGTGTAACTTTTATCCAGCATTCAATGGTGAAACTACTGTTAATGCCAAAATCAAATGCCAAAGTATCGTTTATGATAATGTAATCATCCTGACCATCAAACTGCAATGCCTTGTTTGGCTGGTTGTATCCGGTAATTCCATCTGTGCTGACAGGACTGTAATTAGTGTTTCCCCCGCCTAAGACACCTAAACGAGAATTTGTAGAATAGTCCACTGCATAAGGACCTTCTGTCTCGTTGAAATGCCAGTGTCCTGCAGTAGAACTCGTGTCTTTTTTATATTCATAATCAATCTGATTTTCTCCTGTGCCTGTCCCTTTTACACGGAGCCCTGAACCGCTATCAGATATATCTATTGTCACATCGGGTGTAAGGTTGTTTATCCAATCAATGGGCGACTGGATAGCCCATGCTCCAGGCGGGGTTGGTGTTGTTTCTGTTTGGGCTGTGCTGTAATAAGTTATGTACATATAATTCAATGCGGTGATTGTGCTAACATAAGTAAAACTTGCACAATACTGGATATATCTGCCTGAACTTGTGGGGTCACTGCCCAAAGACACTGTTTCCCAGGCAGGGGTAGTGTCTGTGCTATTGAAAATATTCTCGGACGCTCTGAGTTTTATTGTTAACGCTGATGGGCCTGAACTTGTTGCTATCCAGTATATGTGGCTTATATGTGCGGTATTGGTACTTGCGTCCAGCACTTCTGAAAAATATACGTCTCCCGCAGGAGCAGTGCTTTGGACCGTTTCGGTCCAGGTAACTGAAGAAAATAAATCCTGGCAGTTAATTAAAAGAACAATAATGGGGACGGAGGTAATTATTTTTACAAGTTTTGAAATAAGCATGACTTTTAATTACCTCCGTCCCCATTATTTCGTCCCCGTTTATTTGGAAAGTTCTATTTCCTGTTTAACTTTCTCAAATGCCTGCTTTGCCTTTTCATGGTCAGGATTTAGTCTTAAGGTAATATCAAATTCCTTCATTGCCAGTTCAAGTTGCCCCTGGCTGTAATATACCAATCCCTGCTGGTAATGTTTATCTGCTTCCCCGGGCTTTCTTGTGGAGAGGATTTCCTCTTTTGATTTCTTTATGTATTCCTTTGCCTTGAGATTTTTTGAATCAAGTTTTAATACCTCTTCAAAAGATTCAATTGCATTGCTGTATTCCTTCCTTTCATACTGTGCCATGCCCTTATCCGAGTAAAATTTTATTTGTTGAAGTTTCTCCGCAGACTTGCGCAGTAATCTCTCTGTTTCTATTTCCCTGTCTATGTCAACTATGTAATTCTTTGCTTTTTCGTTTCCCGGGTCAATTTTGAGCACTTCCTGAAAATGTTCTTTTGCTTTTTTATACTTTTTTGTCCCGTATAAATTGATTCCTTCCTCTAAATGGCTTTTGATTCGTGCATTTTTTCTGCGTTCAATGACTATTCCTTTTGTTTCAGATAAATATACCGTGAGTTCTTCGTCGTCTAATATATATTTTGTTTTGGTCAGGTATTTCACTGTTAATGCCCTGTCAAATTCGGCGGATGCTTTGCTGTAGTCGGAGTCAATGTAATAAACAAACCCCTGCATACAGAACCGTTCTCGCGGAGATAAATCCTTCCATCCCCTCGGGATTTTTTTGAGTTCAAGTTTAATCTCGTCTATGCCCTTCTGTGCAGTGTCAGAATCAAGTTCAAGGAGTTCCGCGTATTTGTCATAAGATTTATAATATTCTCCCCTGCGGTAGTGTTTTTGAGCGTCATTTAGCAAAGTCGTCTTTTTCTCTTCCCGTCTGTATTTTTCAAGTGACTGCTGTGCGGAGGAGTCCGACGGGTCAATTTCCAGGACCTGCTCGTAGGACTGGACTGCTGAAGTCCAATCCCCCTTTTTTATTGCCAGTTCTGCTTTCATTTTCAGTAATTCAATTTTCTCCTGTTGTTTTCGCAACCTCGCCTGTTCGGCATTTGAATCTTTTTCTACCGGTCTAATCTCTGCAGATAGTCTGTCTTTTGTCCTTTTGATATATCTTATTGCCTTTTTATTGGCAGGATTAATTTTTAATGTCTCAATGAAATTATAAAGTGCAGAATAGTAACTCCCCGCTTTGTATTCCCGCACACCTTTTTTTAAATACTGGCCTTCCTGAGTAATGGAATAACCGGCATTTACAACAAGAAATAATAAAATAAATAATAGGGGGTCAGGTCTTGACATTAGAGTTTATGTTTTTCGTTCCATTAATCTTTATATATTATCATAATGGCGGCGCCTCCGACGCTGGTGCCACCGGATATGGCTACAGTGAGACCTCTTTCATCCTTGACCTTGTAGGCAGCGATAGTAATATATCCTTCTGCTTCCATTACAGTAGTCTCCCAGCCTCTTTTCTTCAATTCTTCTTTGTAATACTTTTTTACTTCTTCAAAAGATGCATCTGTAGTTAGGTTTAGACTTTTTCCGTCTCCAATAGCCATTGTGCTTGCTAACTTAGCACCTTTATAAACAGGTATGTCGTCTGGAAAATCTTCCGGTAACTTATTTATTATTTTAAAAGGTTCTTCTCCCATATTCTCTTCTACAGACACCGGCATTTCGGGAACCCTTTCGGTTTCCGACATATATTTCTCTGTTACGTCAACATGTCTTTTTGTTATGTCAGTAAATTTTTTTGCTGCAATTCCTATAATCATTAAAACAAGAAAGAAAATAAGCCAGCTGCAAAAAAGAATCGCACCTGCTATGATTGCTCTTCTTTTTGATAACCCCATGACAACCTGCAAAGCAACAACTAAAACTACCAATAACCACAAGGAGGGTATCAAGCCAATGTATGGAATGATACTTAACCAGGATATAATGTAAGCGTGTCCCAGTACTTTATAAAGAGAAATATAGCTACCCCCTCCACCTAAAAGATAAGCAATAACAAAAACTATTCCGGTTGCAACAAAAGATATTGCAACCAAGGCAACAGGAGCAATGATTATGCCTATAAAGTAACCTCTAAATATACTCCAGATACCCAAAGGTATTCCACCTATTCCCACAATCACTAAAGCTGGCAGGAATGCTTCTTTGTCTTCCATAACTTCTTTGATGGTTTCTCTGTTTAACTTGATAATCTCAAAAGATTTTTTTAAAGCATCTTTAAATTTTGACATCTTTTCCTTCCCTCCTTTCTCTAACCAAAACTGTATCCTCAATCCTGACGCCGCCTGAATTCGGAATATATATTCCCGGCTCCACTGTCACAACCATATTTGTTTTTAGTATTGTCTTATCTTTAGCAAACAGTCTCGGCTGTTCGTGAACTTCAATCCCCACGCCATGTCCTGTTGAATGAATAAAGTATTTACCAAATCCGTATTTTTTTATAATTCCCCGGGCAACCCTGTCAACGCTATCTGCACGGACACCGCTCTTAACTTTTCTTCTTGCCTGTTTCTGGGCTTCTTTTACAACATTATAAATCTTCCGTAGAAGTTTATCGGGTCTGCCCATGAAAAACGTTCTTGTCATATCAGAACAATACCCCTTATACCTGCATCCCAAATCTATAATTACCACATCATTTTTTTCTATAACTTTGTCGGATGCGATATGATGGGGGTAACTTGCGTTTATCCCGCTTGCTACCTGGGGGGTAAATGACGGGACTGTGCCGTATCTGCTGAAAAGTTCAACTATTTTATCCACAACAGTTTTTTCTCTCATTCCGGGTTTCAGATATTTTTTTATACTTGAAAGCACTTTCCTGGTTATTTCGCAGGACTTTTTTATAAGTGCAACTTCTTTTTCTGACTTGACCTGCCGTATCCGTGAAATATAGCCGGGTTTTTCTTTCCACTTAACAGATAGAATCTTATTCCTTAATTTACTTAATAATTCTGCATTGATTGTCCGCGTATCAATGCCGACACTTTTTATTTTGTTTTCCCGGAAGACTTCTCTCAAGGTTTTTATAGGATTAGTGGTTTTGATAATGTTGAAATCGGGTAATAGGTGTTTCAACTGGTCATACAAAAGAGGCGACGATATTGCGGTCAGTCCTTTTTTTGTTACAAGAATAAAATACTCGCCCAGTTCAATCCCTGTGAGATAAAAGATATCAGCCCAGTATGTCACAAGAAATGCATCAATGTTTTTTGCTGAAGACAAGTGTTTTATAACTTTATTCTGGTTTTCAGTAAACATTTATTAAAACAATCTTACCCTTATCGTTCTAACTTGCCATTTTTGTTACTACGGTGGCAAAATTAACCAAATTTTCCTTATTTTGAAGATACAAATGCAATAAAGTTTTGCCACCTTGATATCAAAACTCAGTAAAATAACTAAATTTTGCAACCATAGTGGCAAAATCTCAATCTATCCCCAGACCTTGGTACTCTTATATTTTGCTTTGTTTTTTCTTAAAATCTCGACTATCTTTTCTTCAATATTTGAAGGAATCAAAAGCACCCCATCACCTATCTTATACTCTTTTTTTTCCATCAACCCTTTTTTTTCGCTTTGATAAGATTTATTTTTGACTGTTTGAGAAAATTTGTAACCAAACAGATTCCTTTGAATCGCTGACTTTTCTTTTGAGCATAGACCTTTGGTAGAATAAGTTATTAATGATTTAGGTTCTAAATTCTTTCCAGGTTCTTTAAGTAACTCAGCATCCAACCTACCCCAGATAATAGTTCCTTCTCTTGATATATTCCAGAGGAAATCCGTATCCACATCATTAGGATCATTCAAATTTTTCATCACAAATGAAAATGAGTAAGATAAATTGTGTTTCTGTGAAATATTAGAGGAAATTTCCAGACAGGCATCCATCTCTTTTCCTACTTCAGGATTATGGTCCGTATCAAAAAGCATAAGTAAATCTATATCACTTTTCTTAGATATCTCTCCTTAGTCTGAAAGTATCCAATCGTTCAAAATCTTCAGCAATATAATTCCATAAGATAATTCTACTGTTGCCACCACATTCTTCCCTTTCACGTCAGGTAACAATTTCTCCATACTTTTTTTATCTCTTTTGCCTTATTTAAATGTCCTTCTGGTTTCATTTGTTTCGTTCCTTTCCATTGTAATGTATATACTTTCTTACTTTTTTCCTTTATGGAAAAACCTTTCTACAGGTAGGTTTAAACCTGCTTAACATAACTGATAATCGTATCCGCTATCTCTTCCGCAGACACCTGGTCAGTATTAATAGATAACCTGCATCTTTTATAAAAAGGTTCGCGGTAATCCAGCATCTTAACAATCTCTGCCATCGGCTCAGGTTTATTCAATAAAGGACGGTCTTTACTGGAACTTATCCTGTTGTATATTGTTTCAGGAGTTGCTTTCAGATTTATAACAACCCCGTTTTTTTCAAGCATGTCCATATTTTCTTTTCTTAAAACGACACCGCCTCCGGTAGCAATCACGCAATTATCAAATTCACTCACTTTTCTAATAATTTTTGTTTCCATGTCACGGAAGTAGGGTTCGCCATGCCTGCTGAATATATCGGATATTTTCATACCCGCTCTCATTTCAATCCTTTCGTCCGTATCAATGTATCTCCATTTCTTACCTAATTTCTTTACCAATTTTTTACCTACAACAGTTTTTCCCGTCCCCATAAATCCTGTTAATACAATGTTCATATTCTTAAGAAAACTCGTCCCGATAAATTAGATAATCCTGCGGATAAATCGGGCAACTCCATGGATTCCCCAATTTATTGGGGTTATAATTTCCTATATTTACAGAACTCGTCCAGTTCCTAAAGAACCTACTGTTGGTTAAAACTGGACGCTACAGTAGCGTCCGAATTCGGACGATTGTTTACTGGACGCTACAGTAGCGTCCATCTTCAGATGGACGATTAAAAATCTTTAATTTGCTCTATGTAACCTTCAAAATTTCTTTTTGTCTCTTTTATTGAATCTCCTCCAAACTTTTCCTTAAATGCTTTTGCCAGTTCAAACGACACCACCGCTTCGGCAATAACAGAACAGGCGGGGACAGCGCAAACATCCGCCCTTATAATTTCAGCCAGCACAGGCTCTTTTGTCCTGATATCAACCGACTTCAATGGTTTCTTCAGCGAGGGTATCGGTTTCATAACCGCACGCAGGACAATATCTTCCCCGTTAGTTATCCCGCCTTCAATACCACCCGCATTATTCGTCTTCCTGTAAAAACCTCTTTTTTTATCATAGTAAATCTCATCGTGTGTCTCTGAGCCGGTATGTTCGGCAAAATCAAAACCCGTGCCTATCTCAACACCTTTAACTGCCTGTATTGACATAACACTCTGTGCCAATCTTCCGTCAAGCCGAAGGTCCCACTGGATATGGCTGCCAAGCCCGGTAGGCACACCGGTCGCAATAACCCGAAATATCCCGCCCACGCTGTCATTATTCTCTTTTGCCTTATCTATTTCAGCCATCATTTTCTTTTCTATCCCTTTATCAGGGCATCTAACAGGAGAACCCTCTATTTTGCTATACAACTCTTTGAGCTCTGCGGAGGATATGGGTTTGCATCGGGCATTGTATATCTGTTCAACATAAGAAAAAACTTTTATACCAAACTCCAGGAGGAACTTTCTGCATACCGCACCTGCGGCAACACGTCCCGCAGTTTCTCGCGCACTTGCACGTTCCTGAATATCCCTTAAGTCCTGCCGGTCGTATTTAAGTGCTCCTGCTAAATCAGCATGCCCGGGTCTGGGTCTGGTATAAATTTTTTCGTCCTTATCTTCTCTCCAGTCACGGTTTTCTATCACAAGACATATGGGCGAACCAATGGTCTCTCCGGACATTATCCCGCCTGTAACCGTAGCTTTATCCTCTTCAATTTCCATCCGTCCGCCCCTGCCATAACCTTTCTGCCGACGGAGGAGTTCCTTATTTATGTATTCTTCAGTTAACCCAAGGCCCGCAGGTATACCTTCCAGTATTGCCGTGATATTCCTGCCGTGTGACTCTCCCGCTGTTAAATACATTAACATAAAACCACCTCAATAAGGTTTAATTTTAATCTGTAACTTTCAGAAAATGGGCTGTGGCTCTATTTTACCAACGACCTCTGCCGCCGCCACCGCCGCCACCGCCGAATCTTCTTCCGCCGCCACGGCCGCCTTCGCTACGGGGACGAGCTTCATTAACATTAAGATTTCGTCCTTTTAATTCTTTGCCGTTCATACCGGTTATTGCTGCCTGTCCTTCGGTACTGTTCGGCATCTCAACGAATCCAAATCCTCTTGATTCGCCGCTGAACTTGTCTTTAATAATGGTAGCGGTTGCTACCTGTCCGAATGCTCCAAAAGATTGTTTTAAATCTTCATCAGTTACTTCTCGTGCTAAATTTCCTACGTAGATGTTCATTTTTCCTCCTAAATTTTTTTAAATAAAAGGGACAATATCGACCATGAAAATGGGAGTATCAGAACCGTCCCCATACTTTGACCTCCCTATATGACCTCCCTATACTTTGACCCCGTCTATTGCTTCTGAAAGTTTTTCTATGCCAATGAGTTTTATTTTACTATTACTGATATTGCGAATGTTGGTCCTGGGGAGGACAATTTTCTCAAACCCCAGTTTTTCTGATTCATTTATTCTTTCCTGGACATAACTTATCCCCCGAATCTCACCCGCTAACCCTACCTCGCCGATAAATACCGTGTCCTGCGGACAGACAAATTTACCGAAGGCACTTGCAATGCTCATACAGACGCCTAAATCAACCGCTGGTTCTTTTACTCTTATACCGCCTGCAACATTGACGAAAACATCACAGGTTTCAAGTGCCATGCCAATCCTGTTTTCAAGCACTGAAATTAAAACGACCACACGGTTATAATCAAGCCCTGTAGCCATCCGTCGTGCCATACCATAGTTTGTTTTTGCTACCAGTGTCTGTATTTCCAGAAGTATGGGCCTTGTCCCCTCCATCGTGGTAACTATTGCCGAGCCGGGGACGTTCTTTGTCCTCTCGGACAAAAAGAAAGCGCTAGGATTTTTCACCTCATGCAGACCGTCCTGTTTCATTTCAAAAACACCTATTTCAGAAGTCGGACCGAAACGGTTCTTATAGGAACGCAGGATGCGATAAACGTGATGCTGTTCTGATTCAAAATACAGGACCGTATCAACTATGTGTTCAAGCACGCGCGGTCCTGCAATATCTCCTTCTTTGGTGATATGTCCCAGCAAAAACACGGTGATGTTCTTACCCTTTGCTAAATTTAAGAACTCGCTGGCACATTCTCTCACCTGCCCGACTGACCCGGGCGCACTTGATATATCAGACCTGTATGTCGTCTGGACAGAATCTATTACTAAAACCTGCGGTTTAATTTTATCTACCGCATCCAGAATATTTTCTAAATTCGTTTCAGAAAGTAAATACAACCTGAGCCCTTTTGACAATATTTTTAACCTGTCCGCACGGTTTTTTACCTGTTCCAATGACTCCTCGCCAGAAACATATAAAACAGACATATTCCCGCCATTGGCAAGGTTTCCCGCAACCTGTAACATTAAAGTTGACTTACCTATGCCGGGCGCTCCTCCTAAAAGAACAACTGACCCGGGCATTATACCTCCGCCAAGCATTCGGTCAAATTCAACGAGACTGGTCGTTATCCGTGCGATATTTGCAGTTGAAACCTCATCCAGATGGACAACAGAAGATGAAAACTGCGTGAGCCTTCTTCCTGCAGGTTCCACAAGACGGCGGCTGGACTCTTCAACTAAAGTATTCCACTGATTGCACTCCGGGCATTTACCCAACCATTTCGCGGTGGAATAACCGCAGTTCTGACACACAAATAGCGTCTTATTTTTTGATTTTTTCATTAATAAACTCTAATGTCAAGACCTGACCCCATTTATGGTCGGGCCAGGCCGATTAAGCCTAACAGATATGCAATGTCCTCGTCTTCAAACGATATATTCGCTGTAGTATGTAAATCTGCTTCTTCCGCTATGTCCTCTATTGTCCCGCCCACATTAAACCACTTTGTAGGTGATATTCTTATACCCGTGTTAATTTTAGGTTTGACTTTCTTTTCCACTGTCTCTCTGCCAAAATCGTATGCTTCTGCAGTTATCTCCAATTTGTTCCAGGGATTCCATTTCCATAGAGGTTTTACTTTAATTCCGGCACCACCTGCTGACCTTATCATACCTGCATAAACAGTGCCAAACTGCACAGAGTCAATATTAAAACTCTGTCCTATATTCAAATTGAAAGTATTCTTTGATTCATTTGTTTTAGTATTGGCAGTTGCTGCATTTGATACACCAAGGTAATAGTATTTCCCCGTCCTGGGTCGAATCTTTAAGCCAACATCACTTTTATACTCATCATACTTACCGCTGTGTCTCAATTCGTATTCCCAGTATGTCCTGAACAGCGTCAATCTTCCTAAAGCTTTTTTAGCTTCATCCGATGTGCCCTTGATAGATTCTACGGTTTTTTTCAAATTTTCACCCATCTCTTTATCGCTTAAAAGTTTTCCGACGCTACCTTCTCCTGTCTCAACATCTTTAACAATCTTATCCAACCGCTCTGTTATTGATTTTATATTCTCTATTGCAACTTTAATGTTTTCTTTCTCTGAACCTGTAATTTCAGATATGTCAGAAGTAATCTTTTTTAAATCCTTTGCAGCACTGGTGACATCTTTCACAAAATCTTCTGTTCTTTTCTCGGTCAACTGCCGGTTAAGTTTTCCTGACAATTCATTTAAGTTTGCCAGTAATTCGTCTAAATTTTTTATAAGTCCCTTGTCACCTAAAAGACCTTTTATTGCATTGCTGAAACCGTTTATCCCATCCACTGTATTGGAAAGCATTTTATCAAGAGATATGGGGTCTATCCCGGCTACCGTATCACCATCTTTTAATAACGGTTCACCTTCACCGCCCAATGATAACTCTAAGTATTTCACTCCTAACAATCCCGAAGAGGCAATTGTTGCCTGCGTATCACGGTGTAACTTGACTTTTGATTTAATCCATACAGTAACTTTTGCCTTCCGTCCTTCAAGCGCTATGTCTTCCACCTTGCCCACCTTTACACCGTTTACTCTAACCCATGCTTTTTCAAGCAGTCCGCCGACATCGTTGAAATAGACATGAATTTTGTATCCCCCCTCCAACCTTATGTCTTTTATTGCGAGGATGGAAAAAGCAAACACGATTATTGCTATCAGAAGGAACAAACCTAATTTAGTCTCTTTTTTCATGAATGCCACCCCTATGGTAACTACTCACTGAAGGGTGTCATTCTGACCCGAATTCGGGGAAGAATCTCGTTTTTACTGCGTCTAATTTTAGATTCTTCGTCATTTCATTCCTCAGAATGACATTATGACACAGCCTCTTCGGTCAGAATGACAGCAACGCGGTTTAGTGAATAGATACCCCCTATGGTTTCAGAATTCTTTTAATTTCAGTTTTATCGGGCCGTTAATTGACCCTGTTATAAACTGTTTTACATATTCGTTAGAAGTCTTCTTTATCTCCTCGGGCGAACCCAATGTAATTATTTTACCGTCATAAAGCATTGCTATGCGGTTAGAAATCTTGTATGCAGAACTTAAGTCATGTGTTACGACAATTGAAGTAACTTTTAATGTCTTCTGGAGATGGATTATAAGTTCATTTATGGCATCTGCCATTATAGGGTCAAGTCCTGTCGTCGGTTCGTCATAGCATATATATTCAGGGTCGTAGGCAATCGCTCTCGCCAGGGCCACACGTTTTTTCATACCGCCTGACAACTCCGCAGGTTTAATATCCTCCACTCCGCTCAAACCCACATGTCCTAAACAGTCTGAAACTTTTTTCTTAATGAGTTTTTCGTTAAAATTCATATTGTGCAATCCAAACGCAACATTTTCACCCGCTGTCAGCGAGTCAAACAGGGCTGAGCCCTGAAAAAGATAACCGAACTTTTTCTGATACTCACCTAATTCATGCTCGGTCAAAGAAGTGATTTCCGTAGAATTTATGTATATTTTACCCTTATCGGGTTTAAGAAGACCCACGATATGTTTTAACAGGACTGTCTTACCGCAGCCTGACCCGCCTATGATTGTTATTGTTTCGCCGTCACGTATTTCTAAATTAACTCCGCGCAGGACATAATTTTCGGCAAATGTTTTATGTAAATCCTCTACTTTTATCATCCTATCCCCATTGCTACTAAGATCGCGGAAAGAAAATAATCGGATACTAAAATCAATACAAGGACAGTCACGACAGAACTTGTCGTAGCACGGCCTACACCTTCCGCCCCTCCGTGACATTCAAATCCTTTATGACAGGAGACTAATGCGATTATCATTGCAAAACAAACCGATTTTATTAAACCATGAAAAAGGTCTTCAATATCCATAAAATCAAGAGTATCCGCCCAGTATATTGTAGAGGGTATATCTAATTTGTAAACACCTACTATGAACCCGCCCAAAATACTTATAACATTAGAGACTGCCGTAAGAAGGGGTAACATAATGACAAGAGAAATAAACCTCGGTACCGCAAGATACTTGATGGGGTTTGTCCCTAAAGTCCGCAGTGCATCAATCTGTTCTGTAACCTTCATTGTGCCTATTTCTGCCGTAATGGCAGCCCCGACCCGTCCCGTAACAACAACTGCTGCCAGGACAGGACCTAATTCCTTTACTATTGAAAAAGCAACAATAGTCCCCACATAAAGCGGTTCATTGAGAACGCTTATAGCAGAAGAACCCGACTGCAGTGCAAGTACCATACCGACAGAGAAGGAAGTCAATGCTGTAACCGGAAAAGACCTCGCACCAATTTCAAACAGCTGATCAATAATGTTTTTTACATCTATCGGGGGTTTGAACATATAGAGGAGTGTCTGATATAACAGGGTAACCCCTTTAGATAAACCGTCTAAAAAATTATAAAATTTATTTGAAATGTATTTTATCATATTTCTTGTTACTAGAGTAACCTACTTCTGGTAGCGTCCAGTTTTAACTGGACGCTACGTTACATATATTCTTTTGACACGGGGATGAATATTGCATACGACTTCGTAATTTATCGTGCCAATCAGTCCTGCCATATCTTCTGCCGAACCTAACAGAGTGACTTCATCGCCTATTCTGACATCCGGTATGTCCGTGACATCAATCATTATCATATCCATTGTCACCCTGCCGACCACAGGAACCTTTCTGCCTTTTATAAATACATAACCCTTGTTGGAAAGAAACCTGCTGTATCCGTCACCGTATCCCGCCGGTAGGGTAGCGATAACCGATTTCCTGTCAGTGACGAATGTCGTCCCGTAACTTATTGCTTTGCCGGGAGGCAAATTTTTAATAAAAATGACTTTTGTCTTCCACTGCAGTGCTGGTTTTGTATTAATGAGATTATCTGCACCGGGAAATGGTAAAAGCCCGTAAATACACAACCCGGTCCTGACCATATCAAAATAACTCTCAGGATATTTAAGCATTGCGGATGAATTTGCACAATGTGAAATTATATTTTTATAACCGGCATTCTTTATTTCGGATATGATACTTGTAAAAATATTTATCTGCCCGGAGGTATATTCCGGGTTAGTGTCTGCTGAAGCGAGGTGCGTCCACACGCCTTCTAATTTCAGACGCCTGCATTCCTTGAGATTTTGTATAAACTCAGGAATACCGCTCGGTGAGATACCAATTCTGCCCATGCCGGTATCAACTTTGAGGTGAAACGGGACGGTTCTGTTTTTCTTCTTTGCATATTCATTCAATGTGAGAAGACCCTGTCCGCTCGCTATTGTGGGTGTGAGTTTATGTTCTATTACTTCAGCAAAATTATCAAACGGGTAAATACTGCCAAGGATTAATATGGGTAATTTTACGCCTTTATTGCGTAAAGTTATACCCTCATCAATAGAGGTAACGCCTAAATAGTCAACCCCGCATTTAACACAGGTTTTTGTAACTTCAACAAGTCCGTGACCGTAAGCGTTTGTCTTGACAACAGCCAGGAGCTTTGTCTTCGGCGATAATTTAGACCTTATCTGTTTAATGTTGTGCTCTATGTTACAAAGATTTATTTCAACCCAGGTCGGCCTATAAATTTTCATTCTTTTGCAAGTTCTTCAAATCTTGTCCATTCTTTTATAAATGCAAGGTCAACGTTTCCCGTAGGCCCGTTCCTCTGTTTTGCAATAATAATTGTCGCTTTATTTTTTAAATCTTCCCTGTCCGGTTTATAAACCTCTTCACGATAAATAAACATTACGACGTCCGCATCCTGTTCAAGTGCACCTGACTCGCGCAAGTCAGATAACATAGGCCTGTTGCCTTCACGGCCCCTTTCTTCGGTTTTCCGTGAAAGTTGAGACACCGCAATAACGGGCAGGTCCAGTTCACGCGCTAACGCTTTAAGTGAACGTGAAATTTCAGCGACCTCCTGCTGTCTTGATTCACTCCTGTATGCACTACGCATCAATTGTATATAGTCTATAATAATTATACTGAGTTTTTTACCTTTTGTTGCAAGGTCGGCTGCAAGCCGTCGTGCACGCATACGCACATCAAGCATTGACAGGTTCGGCGTATCGTCAATAAATATCGGAGATTCATATATGTACTGTCCCGCGGTGGTTATTGCAGGCCATGCTTTTTTGGATGTCATACCCTGGCGGACAAGATGCGAGCTTATATGTGCTTCAGAACACAGCAGTCGCAGCACAATCTCTTCCTTTGACATTTCTAAAGAAAACATTCCGACAGGGACTTTACTTTTTATAGCAAGGTTACTGAGAATATTCATACAGAAGGATGTCTTCCCCATACTCGGCCTTCCGGCAACAATTATAAGGTTTGAAGGCTGGAAACCGCCTGTCATTTCATCTACCTTGCGATAACCGACAGGAACCCCTGTAGTTGACTTTTTATTTGTCATTAAGGCTTCAATGTGTTCAATTGCAGGATGAACTAAATCTTTCGCCTCAACAAAACCCGACTGTGCTTTGACCCTTGCAATAGCAAATATTGACTGTTCAGCATTGTCAAGTAATAAATCAGCTTCGTCTGTTCCCCTATAGCCACTTTCAGCTATCTGTGTGCCGGTTTTTATCAACTGGCGGAGAATAGCTTTTTCACGGACAATTTTTGCATAATGTTCAATATTGGCAGCGGTAGAGACGGTATTAATTAATTCCGTTATATACGCTGCGCCGCCTATGTCAACCAGCGCTTTTTGTTTCTTAAGTTCATCAGTCACGCTGACTGTATCAACCGGAATATTTTCTACGTAAAGGTTTTTAATAATTAGAAAAATCCTTCTATGACTTTCATGGTAAAAATCATTTTCAGTAAGAATATCAAAAACTGTGGCTATAGCTTCCTTCTCTATAACCATTGAACCAAGGACAGCCATCTCGGCTTCTATTGATTGCGGTAAGGTTTTATCTATTGTCATTTCTGAACAACCCAGACTTTTATTTTTGCAATCTCTGGTTTCTGGTCAGGAAATTTTTCTGACCGTATTCTCATTTCAACCGTATATACGCCGATTTCTTTTATGGGTTCATCAAGAATAATGTCATGCTTGTCAATGGTTTTGCCGGTATCAGTTTCAAATGCCTTTGCTATATCATCTTTGGTAATGACACCAAAAAGCTTGCCGGTTTCACCGACAGAGACAGGTATATTTATTGAAAGTTTGCTCATTCCATCAGCCAGCTCTTTCACTTTTAACCTGTCATCGGATTTCTTCTTTTCAATAAGTTCTTTCTGTTTTTTTAAATTATTCAGGTTTGATTCAGTCGCCTCCAGAACAAGACCCTTGGGAAACAGGTAGTTTCTTGCATAACCTTCCGCAACCTCTTTAACATCGCCCAAATGACCTAAATTATCAATGTCTTTCTTAAGTATAACTTTCATTTTGTCACCTCACAAGTAAAATCCTGAAGGATAAAACCCTAAAGGGTAAATTCCAGGAATTAAGGGTTTACCCAGGAATTAAGGGTTTACCCTTTTATAATTTTCTAAGGATTCAAAAAATTTCAATGACTTGTAGCAAACGGTAATAACGCAAGCATCCTTGCACGCTTTATTGCCTGTGAAAGTAATCTCTGGTGTTTTTGACATGTCCCGGTAAAACCGCTGGATACTATCTTGTTTCGTTCTGAAACATAATTTCTTAAAATTCCAGTCTCCTTATAATCAATCGGTATGTTATCCGCACAAAATCTACAGATTCTCTTTCTCCCAAAACGTTTATCTCCAAACCTACGTCGTGGTCCTCCTTTAAATTTTCTTTTTTCCATATAATATTCTCCTTAAAATGGTATTTCTTCGTCAACTGACGGTTCTTCTGCACCTGATTTGTCCGCAGGACTATCTAATTTATCCGGCCCTGTCTGACTGACAGGTGCTTCCTGGACATGTCCTTCTGCTTCTGTCGTTATTTCCAAAAATTGCACTCTCTGTGCCACCACTTCAAGCGTAGTATGTTTCTGCTGGTTCTTGTCTTCCCATGACCTGCTGCGCAGACGTCCGGCAATATGGACAGGACTGCCTTTCTTAATCCTCTCACTGCAGCGCACTGCTGACTCGCTCCACACAGTAACAGGGACATAACTGGCCTCATCTTTCCATTCACCCGTAGTATCCTTGTAGCTATGATTAATAGCAATATCAAACTTGCACACAGCTGTCCCCTTCTGAGTGTATTTCAGGTCAGGGTCGCGAGTCAATCTTCCTATGAGAATAACACTATTTTGTTGAGGTAATCTTATTTTTTGTGGCATCAATCGGTTCCTCCTTAATTTCTGTTTTTGTCTCGGTTTTTAGTTCGGGTTGGACTTCAGCCTTCGTCTCTATCTTTTTTTCCTGAATTTTTTTCATTTTTTTTGTTTCTTTCTTTTTCTTCACGGTTAAAAAACGTATAACACCTTCTACATTACGAAACACGTCCTCTACCTTTCTGCTTACCTGTCCTTCCGAATCAAATTCAAGATACGTATAAATACCTTCTTCATAACCGGAAATAGGGTAAGCTAACCTGCGTTTGCCCCATTCATTTACTAATACTACCGCACCGCCATCCTGTGTAATTATGGATTTGATTTTCTCTGTAAGGTTGGAAATTTTTTCGGCAGGAAAATCGGCACCGCAGACAAAAATCAACTCATACCTTGTCATAAACCCTCCTTTATGGATTTGTCCCGCCTAAGGGCGGGACTAAAGCCCCTTGCAACCAATCATTAATAAATTAATGGGGGAGCAAAGGAGTTATTAAATTATATCAAAATAAATACTGTCAGGTCAAGTGGAAGTATGGAAGTATGGGGACGGTTCTGATTCTTTTTTATATTTTATGGTTTACCAGAGTTAAAGTAGAAATTTTCAAGTAGCGTCCCATGAAGTTTAAGAGACGCCAATTTATGTCTGACTTTTTTGTGGTCAATTATAAAAAAGTCTTGACTTTTTTATAACTATGATGTAAAATAGTCATATGATTGAAAGAACCATATATCTCGATTTATGGCGAGAACTATCTTCTGAAAAACAGATGATATTCCTGTCCGGCCCGCGACAGGTAGGAAAACTACGCTCGCTAATGAAATCGCTAAAGAATTTAAAAACAACCTATATTTCAGATGGGATATTATAGAAGATAAGAAAAAGTTGATATTGCCTTAATTGAATAGTTACGCAAGACCTGACCCCATCATTTGAATTTGAATTTGACGACATCGCCGTCGGCAACGGGATAATCCTTGCTTTCTGTGCGGGCCAGGCCGCTGTCGTGCAGTAATTTTGAACCGTATTTAATCAAATCATTAAATGGATACACCTCGGCACAGATGAAACCTTTCTCCATATCACTGTGAATTTTACCCGCGGCTTTTTTGGCATGGGTCCCCCCGGGGATAGACCAGGCCCTTGTTTCCTTACCCACAACGGTATAGAAGGTTATAAGATTAAGTAACCGGTATGATTCTTTTATCAGATTTTCCAGTTGATTCTCTAACCCCAGTTCTTTGCGGAATTTTATCTTTTCATCTTCCTGCAACTCTGTCAGTTCCTGTTCCAGTTTTATATTGATACTAACACCGCCGGATTTTTTGTTATCTCTCAGCCATTTTTTTGTATCGTCTGCCAGTTTGCTGTCGGTAGATTCATTTATGTTAAAGACGTAGAGGACAGGTTTTGCAGTCAGGAAATTATACTCGGCAATATCGTCACCGTTAATCCCGCTGTTTATCAGTATCTTGTTCTGGTTCAGGACTTCTATTGCTCCGGATAATATTTCGGATGAATCTTTTGTTTTTTGTTTTTCTTTTGTTTTTTCTGCCTGTTCTAAATCCGACAGGATAAGTTCTGTTTCAACTATCTGTATTTCATTTATGGGGTTTATTTCATTGAGAACCATTGCCACTTTTTCATCTTTAAAAAGGCGGACAATATGCAGTAAGGCATCCACTTCCCGTATATGTGAAAGGAATTTATTGCCCAACCCTTCTCCGTGACTCGCACCTTTTACCAGACCTGCTATGTCAACGAATTTTATTGTTGCAGGAGTGAGTTTTTCCGGTTTAATTATTTCACCAAGTTTTTTTAATCTTTCGTCGGGGACTGTAACTATGCCGACATTGGGGTCTATTGTGGTGAAAGGAAAGTTTTCTGCAGGGACGTGTGAACTCGTCAATGCATTGAACAGGGTTGATTTGCCTACATTCGGTAAACCTGTTATTCCTATTTCCATTGGGGTCAGGTCTCAACATTCAACATAATTTACAACTTATAAAACAACAAGATTGTCCCTGTGGACTATTTCTTCAAAATCGCATACGCCGAGGATTTTTTTAATTTCGCCGGATTTTTTGCCCTTGATTTTATTTATGTCATTAGATGAATAGTTAGTAAGCCCACGGGCGATCTCATTGTTTGCTTTGTCCATAATGCTTACACTTTCACCTACGGAATATTCCCCTTCAACGGATATAATTCCCGAAGGTAATAAACTCTTGCATTTCTTCGTTATTGCTTCAACAGCGCCGTCATCAATCATAATCATGCCTTTGGTTTTCATACCAAATGCAATCCACCTTTTTCTGGCAACGATTTTTTCCTGGGGATGGAACCTCGTACCCGTCGTTTTACCTTCAATAATATTTTTTAATACCTCGTCTTTTCGTCCATCAGCTATAACAGTTTCAACGCCGCTTGTGGTAGCGACTTTTGCTGCCTGGACTTTTGTACACATACCGCCGCTACCGTAATCCGACCCGATAGTCTTACGCGCGATTTCTTCAATTTCAGACGTTATCTTTTTAACTTCATTAATACATTTTACGTTCCTGTCCCTGTTGGGGTCACCCGTGCATAGTCCTTCCACATCAGTGAGTATAATCAGCAAATCAGCTTCAACTTTAATTGCAACAAGTGCTGCCAGTGTATCGTTGTCTCCAAACTGTATTTCCTCAACGGAAACAGTATCATTCTCATTGATTATCGGTACAATGCGCTGCTGTAATAAAGACAGGACGGTATTCCTTGTATTGATGTAGCGCCTGCGGTTTTCAAAATCCTCGCGGGTAAGGAGTAATTGTGCGGTTGAAATATTTTTTGTCTGAAAACATTCATCATACACAGCCATCAATAACGGCTGACCGACTGCAGCAGCAGATTGCTTTTCAGGCAGTGACTTCGGTCTGCCTTTAAGTCTGAGTTTGCCTGCACCTGCACTTATCGCTCCGGAAGTAACCAGGATAATCTCATTACCTGACTGGTGTAATTCGGCAATTTGCCCGGAAATTTTTGTAATATACTTTTTATTAAGACCTACCGTGCCCGCAGGTGTTTCTTTAGTCAGTAAATTTGTCCCGATTTTAATCACTATTCGTTTTTTTTCCATAATTTATCCCTGCAGCCATTCAAACTCATAGTCTGCAATTTTAACGATATCGCCTTCTTTTATACCATGTTTTTTTAACATTTTATCAATTCCAAGTTTCTTAAACGTATTCTGCAGACGTTGCACGGACTCCTGCTGTTCAAAACGCGTCATTGCAATAATGGTTTCTATCTTCTTACCCTCTACTACAAACATCCCCTCCTGTTTTTTAATTTCAAATTCAGGTTTGTAAACATAGTGTTTTACAGGTTCAGCAGGAACGTTTATTCCCTCTTCCATGACTTCCTGGGTTTCATGACTCAGTATATATATCACTCTGTCCAGCAAGGATTCTATGCCGCTGCCTGTAACCGCTGATATAGGGAAAATATCAAGTTTTTTACTTCTGAATTTTTTCCTGAATTTCTCAAGGTTTCTATCTGCATCGGTAAGGTCCATTTTATTGATAACTACAACCATAGGTTTTTTCATTAAACCCGGGGAATATTCTCTTAATTCATTGTTTATGATTAAAAAATTCTCGGCCGCTGATTTATTCCCGTAACCTGAAATATCAATCAAGTGTATCAATATTTTCGTTCTCTCTATGTGCCTCAGGAATTCATCACCCAACCCCTTACCTGCGTGGGCACCCTCTATGAGACCGGGAATGTCTGCAACAATAAAACTTTTACCTTTATGGAATGCCGCTCCTAAGTTAGGTGATGTTGTCGTAAAAGGATAGTCGGCAATTTTAGGATGTGCGGAGGTTATACGGGAAATTAAAGTTGATTTACCGGCATTGGGACACCCGGCAATACCTACGTCAGCAATTAGTTTAAGTTCCAGGTCTAATATTAGTTCTACGCCGGGTTCGCCTCTTTCGCTTATCCTTGGAGCTTTACTCTGCTGTGTTTTGTATGTTGCATTCCCGCGGCCTCCGCGACCGCCTTTAGCAATGAGAATTCTATCGTCAATATTTTTTAAATCGCAGACAAATTCATAGGATTTATCCTTACCGGCTCTATAGACAACCGTTCCCTGTGGAACTTTTATAAACAGGTCTTCGGCATCTTTACCGTATCTGTCGTTGCCTGAACCGGGTGAGCCGTCCCTTGCTTTGTAATGCGGCTGGTAAGAAAAATCAAGAAGGGTGGAAATCTGCCTGCTGACTTCCAGATACACGTCGCCGCCCCTGCCTCCGGAACCGCCGTCAGGACCGCCCCTCGGTATATACTTCTCCCTCCGGAAGCTTACGCAGCCATCGCCGCCTTTTCCCGACTTAATATAAATTCTTGTTTTATCAACAAACATTATAAGGATTCTTTGTGGATGGTTGCCTCTGTAGATTTCAGGATGGATAGACACTAACACATTTTCTGCCACCATGTGTCCATTCAAACTTCACTATACCGGGAATCTTTGCAAAAATAGTCCCATCGGAACCGATGCCAACATTATTGCCGGGGGATAATTTTGTCCCCCGCTGGCGTACTATTATGGCGCCGGATTTGATAACCTGCCCGCCAAACATCTTTACGCCGAGTCTCTGTCCCGGACTATTCCTGCCATTTACAGAATGCTTTGATTTACCCATGTTTTTCCTCTACTGTAGCAGTCGCATTTATGCGACTATTTTATTGATTTTCAGTTCGGTTAAATCCTGTCTGTGTCCGCTTCTCTTCTTATAACCTTTTTTTCGGTGTTTCTTAAAAACAATTACTTTGGGACTTCTGAAATGCCTTGTTACCTCAGCAACAACCTGAACGTCAGCAACAGTAGGTTTACCCACAAATGTTTTGTCATCTTTCTTTACAAAAAGCACTTTATCCAGTGTAACTTCTTCCCCTACTTTTTCTTGTAGTCTGTCCACAAATATTCTTGTGCCTTCCTCAACACGATATTGTTTGCCTTTTACAGAAACTATTGAATACATTATTGGTTAGTCCTTTCTAAACGGCAGCGAAGCATGTTTGACGTTACCCCAACGGTTAGTTTTCAAACTTGTCCTGTTTGAAAACTGTGCGGGGTTTCACGGCAGCGAAGCATGTTTGCCGTTTACTCCTAATATGGTTTTTAGATTATACTAAATTTTATATAAATAAATCAACTATTCTCTAAATCCGATAAATGACTTTTCTGGCTCTTCAGGTTTTATTGTAGAACAATATTCTCCAACTTGGCAACTCCAGGGATTCCCCAACTTGTTGGGGATATAATTTCCTAAATTCTACTTATTTTTTACGGAGAGTTTAAATCAGAAATTAAAATCTAACATTTTTTGTTTTTCTTTCTTCAAACCAGGAATAAATTGTTGGCACGATAAACCAGCTAATCATTCCAATAATCATACCGCCAAAAGAAGGTATTGCCATTGGCCGCATAACTTCTATACCTGTACCTCCAAATAAAAATATCGGCAGAAGTGCTAATATAGTGGTAATACTCGTCATAAATGCAGGTCTTATTCTTGCCTTACCAGCATATACCGTTGCTTCTATAACCTCTTGTTTGGTTTTTGGTTTTCTTTCTCCAAATACCTGGTCAAGATAAGTGGTAATTAATACACCATCATCAACAGCAACACCAAAAAGTGCAATAAATCCAACCCAGACAGCAACACTGAAATTGTAGCCGTAAATTGCCAGGAGTAGAATTCCACCACATAAGGTAACGGGTATGGCAGTAAAAATCGTTAATGACTTGCGATGAGACTTGAAATTCATAAATATTAGCATATAACTTATGAATAAACTTATTGGTATCAGAACAGATAATTTTTTTGTTGCACGGACTTGATTTTCAAACTGTCCTGACCACTGAATAAAATATCCCTGCGGTAGTTTTCCGGATAGTTTTTTTGCCACTAATTTACTTGCTTCTTCTACAAATCCGACCATATCACGGCCTCTGACATTCATTAAAACATAAGCACGGAGCAATCCATTTTCAGAACTTATCATTGCGGGACCTTCAACAAGACGAATTTCTGCAATTTGCCCTAAACCTGAAAAATGCGTGAAAAACGCATTTTTTGAATTTAATTTCTCTTGATTTTATGACTGAAAAAATATATAATAAATATCAATTTTCCATTTCGGCACAAACCTCACTTTTAGTTAGGTTAATGCCATATGCCAAAAGGTATCAAAAATATTCAATTTTCCTTCTCAAAAAACAATTTAACTCACTATGGCGGATTGTTTCTAATTTACAAATTTTGCAAAAAACTAAACATCAAACGGTATTTACAAAAGTATGTGAATTTCCACCAAAGAAATCAAGAATATCAAACAGCAGAATTTATTTTAATCTTGATTTACATAATAATTGCTGGAATAGGACGAATAGAAAATTCAAAACATCTTGGATACAATGGAGTAATCAAAAAAATTCTTGGCATAAAGAAATTCCCACATTCTACAGCAATAAGACGTTTTCTATATCGTCTTACTCCACAAGCAACCCAGCAAATAGTAAAAGTTCACAATATAATACAGCACAAGATATTTCGTATGTTGCATACCAAAACAAGTATAACGCTTGACATAGATGGTTCGGTGTTAATAGTATTTGGTAAACAACAAGGAACGAAAGTTGGATTCGCACCCAAGAGAAAAGGAGCCAGAAGTTATATGGCAATGTTATGTTTTGAGTCTGACAGAGAATTCTGGTATGGCAGTTTAGAGTCCGGAAATACCTCGCAAGTGACAGTCGCACCACAGATTATTAAAGAATGTTTAGAGAAATTACCATATCCGATATACCGTGTTAGAATTCGTGGAGATAAAATTTTCTACAGTCACAAATTCATAGAAGATTATCTTGAACAAGAAAATATCTACTATACGATAGAATCAGATACAGAAGGAATAGGGATACGGTCTAAAATGGCACAAGCGGAATATCGTCATTACAAAGGAGACTGGGAAGTAGGGGAGTTTACTTACCAACCAACGAATTGGAAAAAGTCATATCGTTTTGTAGTCCAACGACGACCAATACCGGAAGATCCAGATGAACGTTCGCAATTGAAATTATTTGAGATGAAAAATTATGGTTATCGTGTAGTAGTAACTAATATTAGGATCAAACCCAGACATATATGGAACTTTCATTCAATGAGAGCCCAAGGCGCTGAACAAAATATCAAAGAACTAAAACTAAATTATCCATTAGCAAAAATACCTACAAGAAGTTATCAGGCAAACATCCCATATTTTCAAATACTTCTGTTTGCATTTAATATTATCAACTGGTTCAAATGGTTATGTTTACCAGAAAAATATCATTATAAAACTTTACAAACTATCAGAGAACGATTGATAGTAATACCAGCAGAATTAACTAAACCCGGAAATAAAAACAGATTAGAATTTCCCGCTGCTTATCCATACAAAGAATTATT
>MNXB01000022.1 GCA_001871125.1 Elusimicrobia bacterium CG1_02_37_114 | reverse complement strand
CCGTCCCGTATCAAGTACGGTATAAATTCCAACGGGAATCTAATAGATTCCGTGTCAACAGACTGTGTCGTAACCGGATTCCCCAACTTGTCCGCAGGATTATCGAATTTATTGGGGCTAAAAAATAACAAAAGAAATCAAAACATGACAAAACTTGATAGTACTACCCGAACAAGTTCGGGATTCCAACACAAGTTCGGGATTCCAATCGGGTTATGACACAGTCTGCAAGCCCTGTCCTGAACTTGATTCAGGGACGGAATGACACATAATCAGTGAATATTCACTATTTTACTGCAAATAATTAACGCCCGAATTCGGGCGGCTACCAGTTAATGGTAGTCGCACCTTTTAAGGTGCGTTTTTTTCCTAAGGAACCTACTGTTGGCAAATTTCTATACAAATAATTATGCCTGTAAAAATACTTGTAGTAGATGATGATGAGAATATCCAGGAAATGTTACGGACGGGGTTAGAAACGGCCGGACATCAGGTAGAAATAGCTGTTGACGAGAAAAGTTTCCGGGGAAAACTATCTGAAAGCAGGCCGGATATTGTTTTAATGGACATAAGTATTCCTGGTGTTGACGGCATAAGTTTATGCAAAGAATTGAAGAATACGCCAGGATTCTTTGATGTGCCTGTTATAATAGTCACAGCATATAATGATGAGAAGACCGTCCATGATGCATTTTTATTTGGTGCGGCTGATTTTATAACAAAACCGTTTCAGATAGCAGATATTAATAAAAAAATCGAGAAAGTAGTTAAGAGGTAGAGATATGAATAATGCTTTATTGATTGCCTGTATTGTCCTGTTAACTGTCGTTGTTACACTGGTTTTAGTACTCATTATAGTTATTCTCTTCACTGTAAGAAATCTCGTGAAAGAAGCCAGGGAACTGATGAAGAAAATACAGTGTGAAGTTGAAAAGTTTGAAAATATAGCAAGTAAAACCGGTAGGTTTATTAACTTGTTCAGACCCTCTATAATAAAGTTAATAATTCCACTGTTAGGCGGTTTGTTTGGTTTTATATTTAGTAAGAAACGTAAATGAAGAGGAGGTGTATGCTTTATGTCTAATAGCAGAGATTCTGGTGAAACAGTACTTGCTTTTTTACTGGGAGGCATTATCGGTGGGGCACTTGGGATGCTGTTTGCTCCCCGTCCCGGTAAGGAAACCCGGGAAAAACTTAAAGTATTACTTGAAGATTTAGGCGAAAAAGCTGAAGTTTTACTTGAAGAAGGTAAGGAAAAAGTTGACGATATAGTTCAGGAAGCCAAAGGAAAGTTTTCATCCCAGAAAGAAAGAACCAGGTAGGTCTACGACCAAAAGCAAAGAATAGCAAGAATATTTTGCCGGGCTAGCTCAGTGGTAGAGCGCCGGTCTGAAAAACCGGGCGTCCTCAGTTCGATTCTGGGGCCCGGCAAATTTATTACATCCGCCGGAGTAGCTCAACTGGCAGAGCAATGCTTTCGTAAAGCATAGGTTGTGGGTTCAAGACCCTCCTCCGGCTAACTTATAAGCATGTTGAATGCGTAATAAGTTACCTATTATGTTGTTAATGAGGTCATTTAGATGTTGCGCGCTACCTTAGAAAAAGTAATCAAGCAGTTCCTGCCGATTTTTTATTTTGTAGTATCCATAATGTTTTACCTGAGAACCTATGACTCCTGTCAGATTAAAATCACTATAGTCCATATTGGCGGAGTAGCAATATTCGCTTTATTATTTCTTAAATTGCTTGAAGAAAAAAGTTTGAAGTTTTATCGTGATAATTTTGTTATAGTTCTGCCAGTCCTACTTGTTTTACTCTCAAATATTGTTTCTCATTTTTTCTGCTCACCTTTGAAATATGCCAGCGGTATGGAACTCATACGAAAAATGGTGTATTTCAGTATCACGCTTTTAGTTATCAAAGAGATTAATACCCAGGAGAAATTTGAAAGGTTTATAAGGTGGTTATTTTTCGCAGCTTTAATAGTGACATTTTACGGGTTAATTCAGGCACTTGATGGTAAATTTTTCAGAAGTGCGCCTTTAGGGCAGGGACTTGACCCGTTTATATGGCGGCTTGCGTTTGGCAATAGAATATTTTCAACTTTCGGTAATCCTAATTTTTACGGTGATTTTCTTGTAGTTATAGCGCCAATAATTCTGGCAATGTTTTTGAGAACAAAGAAAGTATATTTGTTAATTCTTTATTTTCTTACTGCAGTTAATGTATATTTAACTTATTCAAAAGGTGCTTACATAGGTTTTGTAGCAGGATTTATTGTATTCTGGATTTTTGCTGTTCTTTTTCTTCCCTATTTTAAAAAAGGTGATGCCAAAAAAATTGTCACTGCAGTAGTTATTGCCATGTTTATTGTGTGTGCTGTTGTTGTTGGATATATGTCAAAGAAACGGACTGATTCAATCAAGTTTCGTATATATACCTGGGTTTCCTGCTGGGAAATGATTAATACACGACCTATTCTGGGGACAGGAGTTGGTACGTTCTACGTTACATATCCTTCCTGGCGCAGACCGCAGATATTTTGTATAGAAGGAAGGCATAATACTGAAAGCGACCATCCTGAGAATGAATATTTAGAAGTGTGGTATGACGAAGGAACGATCGGGTTTGGTATATTTCTGTGGTTGGTTTTTATGGTTATCCTTGTGGGATATAGAGGAATGAGAACTTTTTCGGGTAATTATGGAAGTCCCTTGCCCGCTGTCCAGAATGTCCCAACTGAAAAAAAACCCCGGAAGTCCGAAGATGTCCGGACATATTATATGCTTGGTATATTATCGGCATTTATAGCAACACTGGTACACAACTTTGTCTGTGTATCATTACGGTTTGTCTCTTCGGGTGTATTCATGTGGTTGTTAGTCGGGCTAATCGGAGCATTAGTCGTCCACAATCCTCTTCCTGTCCGTATATCATCAGATGACAAATCCAGCAGACTTGCAAGATTGGGTGTATGTATATTCTGGTTAATATGTTTCTATTGGTGGGAAATGCCTTCAGGTATAGTAATTCCCATATGTGTATGCCTGTTCATTATTTCAGAAATACTTGAATACAAATTAGTCCCCGAGGGAGGTTATACTGTTCAGGATGCTGCCCCTGCTAAACCCGGGTTTCTTATTCATACAGGGCAGGTTATAATTATTGTAATAGCCATCGTTCTTATGAATAAATTTCGTGGATTTTTTATTGCTGATGCACATCATAACATCTCTATATTCCATTCAAAACGAGGTGAGTGGGTCCAGGCACTTCAAAATTACGATATAGTGGTAAAAAACAATCCGGGGTTTATTATGGCACATTATTTTATGGGCAACGTGTTCAATGACAGGTGGAGTCAAAACAGGGAATTTCACCCGGAATGGCATGATAAGGAGCCGAGTATAGACCCGGAACGCGCTATAAGGAAATATGAAGATGTGTGGAGTTTGGCACCAAATTATGTCCAGACGCACCACCAGGCAGGACTTGTCTTTTTGAAATGGGGCGAGATGGAACGCGCTAAGGGTGATATGGAAAAATCAAGGGAATTATGGATGAAAGCGATTGAACAATTTGAAAAATATCACGCGATTGACCCGATATTCGCACCTAATTATCATCGTATGGCATGGGTATATGTGCAATTGGGCGATATGAAAAAAGCTGAAGAAACATATTTTAGACACATTTATACTTCTGACAAGTTAATTCATAACGACGGCAGTGAAAGAACGTTTTTAAGCCAGCAATTAGGCAGGGAGGTAGGACCGCAGTTCTGTGCGGATATACACGATGGTCACTATCACAGTTTAGCATGGGAAGACTGGGGCGGAAGACGTAAGGAAGAATATGCAGAGACATATGTGAATTTAGGCAATTTAAGGTTTTTGACAAATGATTTTTCAGGTGCTGAAAAGTATTACAGTAAAGCACTTGAAATGGTTCCTGACTACATTAATGCACTTAAAAATCTTGCGATAGTATTCGGGAAAGTTGGCCGCGAAGCTGAATCTGTATCTGTATGGAACAGACTCCGTCTCTTAAATCCCCAGGACCCTGATGTGCAGAGAGTTTTTAATCGGCAGAAATGAACACGACGCAGTTACACATATCCTATTTTCTACTTGCCATTCCGGCATTCATTATTGTTTATCCTTTTATAAAAATCCAGACAAAGATTAAATCTATTATCTATTACCTGCTGGTTGTCCCCCCGCTTTTTTTCTTTACCGACCTTACACGGAATCCCTACTATTTTCAGATTGCTCTTTTGAATATTCTTGTCCTCGTTATATGGCTCCTTTTCTTATTCAGGAGTTATAAGGAACAGAAAATAAAACTTTACATAGCTCCTGTTGATGTCCCTCTGTTATGTTTTTTTGGAATAGCGTTTATTTCATTCATAGTCGCCCTGATTATGAAACAGCAGTATTTAATGCCCGAAATCATAGATACTGGCAAAAAAATGTTTAAGTTTGATTACCTGCATTTAAGCATGGTTTCTGAGGGGACAAAAAAACTCATTTTCACTTTAGTGAACGTATGGCTGTCTTACTGGATTGCATCAAATTTTATTGACGAAAATATGTTTAAGAAAGTCTATAATGTGCTTTTTGCCGTAGCGGTAGCTGCTGCCGGGTATGGTATATTTCAATATTTTGGTATAGAATGGATATGGCCACAGGTGCTCAGCCCTTTTGGCGGAAGGTCCGTGTCAACTTTCGGCAACCCCAACTTTATTTCTTCATACCTGCTTCTGTTGTGCCCGGTGATTTTAGCATTTATTATTAATTCAAAAAACAAGGTGTTTTATATAGTGGCATTACTGGCTTGTTTCGGTTCAATACTGTGCAGTCTTACCAGGTCAACCTGGATAGGATTGTTTGCTGCGATGTCACTGATGGTATGGTATTTGTTCAGGGAAAAAGAGTTGTCAAAACAAAGATTAAAATTGGTTGCTGTCCTGGCAGGTATAGGTTTATTAATGTTCCTTTTCTGGCCAAAGAGCACTATTGCAGGACCGAGCACGATTGAAAGAATAATGGAATTAAAAAAGGTGATTAATGTTGATAAAAATCTTCCTGTCAGGGCTACCACTTACGGTCCTGTGCATCAAAGGCAGTTGATATGGTCGTGTGCCTGGAATATGGTGAGTGAGTATCCACTGTTAGGCAGGGGCTGGGGTTTATTTGAATTGTTTTATCCGTTCTACCAGGGTAAATATCTTTACCTTGAGATGCTGAGAAATTTCAGGACGCATGCAAATAATGCACACAACGAAATATTAGAAGTGTGGTCGCAGACAGGAACTATAGGGTTTGGAATATACGTATGGTTTATTGTCTGTGTCCTTTTCTACGGAAAAAAAATTATAAAACATTATTCCGGCGAAAAGAAAATTATTGCTATTGCACTGCTCTGTTCAATAGTCGGTATGGTTGTTGATAATATTTTTGGTAATGTGTCCATTCACTTCTGTGTTCCTGCATTTCTTTGCTGGTGGAACCTGGGTATGTTAGTGAGTTTAGACCCGTCAAGGAAAATATATGAGATAAAGTTAACCAAAGGCATTAAATTTCTTACCTTCTGCATCGCTATATTTCTTTGTTTTTTGATTTTTAGAATTTATAAGCAGTTTATGGGTGAAGTAAATTATTTCGCCGGGTTTAAATATTCAAAACGTGGCGAAATCAAGCATGCCATAAAATTTTTAGAGAAATCACATAAATGTTACCCTGAAGTCAATAGCGAATACGAACTCGGTAATTGTTATGCACGCGAAAATCAGATAGACGATTCCGTCCGTGCGTATTATCAGGCGTTGGGAGCAAACTGCGGTTATGATGAAATACATTTTAACCTGGCAACAATTTACGCCAGAAAACAGGATTTCAGGAATGCAATGATGAATTACAGTGAATCTATTTACATAAACCCGATGTCCCAGGAGTCATACCTTGCGTTGGGTAATATCTTTTTGAAAAACGTAGACGTGTATCTTGAAAACGCCATTAAATTATTTGAAAAATCTGTAATATTTTATCCTGAAAATATGGATATATGGAACAACTTAGGTTTTCTCTATACTAAAAAGGCTACTCCTGAAGCAGTCAGGAAGGCAATAAATGCATACCACAAAGCATTGGAACTCAATCCTGAGTTTGAACTGGCAAGACATAATTTAGCACAGTTACTGAAGTCAAATAACATGTCTGATCCCATGCTGGATTATGGAACAATTATGAGTCAGGTTGAGGAAAGAATATCCGCAAAGGACTGGAATAAGGTTATCCCGTTGTGTAAAAAGTTAATTTCCATTTCCCCAAAAAGTTTTAAGGCACGTTTTTATTTAGCAAATACCTTGTTCACCCTGGGACAGATAGATGAATCAATAGAAGAATATAGTAAGGCACTGGATATTGACGGAAATAATGTTTACGCCCATACAAATTTAGGGCTGGCGTATTATCAGAAACAGGATTATCCGAATGCAAGGAAGGAATTTGAGACAGTATTAAGACTTGACCCGAAGAACCAACTCGCCAGGGAAAGATTGAACTGGATAGGAAATAATCTAAAATAGGTTTATCCCACGGGTGTTGATACAGATGTTTTCTCAAACAGCAACCCTTACAGGAAAATCAATATCAAGTTTACCAATATTTTCTTTGGGAATTTTTTTACTTGCATCAAGAATTTCAATTCCAAAAACCTTTCCATCAGTTCCAATGTCAACAAGAAATCCATCTTTAATTTTTATTGTCTCTTTTATCGCATTATTGGATTCCTGGAACTGAATATACATTGCATCTGCTTTTTCATCAAAACTTATTTTCATTCTTTTACCTCCGTAAGCCAGTATGCTGTAATTATGATAAAATCGTTATTTTCTTGTATAAAGACAACTTCTAATGTTTTATCAAATAATTTCTTTTGTGCCAGTTTTCTTTTACCGAATGAATCAATTGTCTTGTCTGGCTTCAAAACTGTTTGTTCAATGTATGATTTCTTTAAGTTTCTTTGTTTAATGCGTATTTCACAATGTTTTGTGTAGGTTACCACAATAAAATTATACTAAAAAAATACTATGAAATCAATTAATAAAAATATTGATTTGTCTTTCAAAAAGAGAAAAATAAATGGGGAGAGTCCCCATTTATTACATAATCTTAACATTTGCAAGGATTGTGTCATTCTGACCCCCCAGTCTGTGTCGCAACCGGATTACCCAACTTGTTGGGCTAAAAAATAACAAAAGAAATCATGACAAAACTTGATAGTACTACCCGAACAAGTTCGGGATTCCAACTTAAGTTCGGGATTCCAATCGGGTTATGACACAGCCTGTTAGATAAGAATCCGTTAACAATAAATTAACATAAATATTGTTCTACAATAAAACCAGAAGAGCCAATAAAGAAGGCATCGGAAATGAGATGCGATCTTTGGAAAACCTTTGACTTTGTTATGATATTTTAATATAATTAACACTGTTGTTGAAGTCAACATTGTCACAAACTCAAACTATTTGAAATCAGGAGGCACTGAAATGTCAGGACATTCAAAATGGGCAGGTATAAAACATCACAAGATGGCTCAGGATGCAAAGCGGGGCCAGAAATTTACAAAGATTATCCGGGAAATAAGTATTGCAGCGAGACAGGGAGGGCCTCTCCCTGAGAATAATCCGCGTTTGCGTAAGGCAATTGAACAGGCGCATGAAGCCAATATGCCTCAGGATAATGTTAAGAAGGCAGTACTCCGCGGGACAGGTGAATTACCGGGTGTAACTTACGAAGATGCTTCGTATGAAGGTTACGGGCCGGGTGGAGTGGCAGTTCTTGTAGAAGCGACGACCGATAACAAAAACCGCACCACAAACGAACTTCGCCGTCTTTTCAGTCAGTACGGCGGTAACTTAGGTGAAAGTGGTTGTGTCGCATGGATGTTTATTCAGAGAGGATATATAACCCTGGACAAGACAAAATATGAGGAAGAAAAGATTATGACACTGGCACTTGACTTAGGTGTTGAGGATTTCAAAAGTGATGATGAAGAGACATACGAGATAACAACAGTACCCGAGCAGGTTGATAAAATAGTTAATTCCCTGAAGGAACAGAAGATAGATATTGTCCAGTCAGAAGTGACGATGCTTCCGAAAACTTACATTAAACTGGCCGGTAAAGAAGCGGAACAGATGTTGGGTTTAATGAATGCACTTGAAGACCATGATGATGTAAACAATGTTTATGCAAATTTTGATATACCTGAAGAGATAATGGAAAAGGTTTCTGCATGATAGTTTTAGGTATTGACCCGGGCCTTGCCCATACGGGCTGGGCGGTGATAGAGAAAATTAGAAGTCCCCGCGGGGAGAACTTAAAACTTGAAAATTGCGGATGCATAAAGACAGATGCAAATACAAACTTACCGCAAAGACTGCTTCAAATTTTTTCAGAACTTAATGAGGTAATAGAAAAATACATGCCGGATGTGCTTTGCATAGAAAAACAGTATCTTTACCAGAATTCACAGATTGTTCTGTCCATCAGCCAGGCACGGGGCGTAATATTGTTGGCTGCAGCAAAGAACAATATCGGGGTTAATGAATACAATCCAAAAGAAGTAAAAGTTGCTATTACGGGATATGGTTCGGCTGACAAACAGCAGGTAAGAAATATGGTAAAATATTTACTGAAAGTGAAATCTATACCAAAACCCGATGATATAACTGATGCGGTAGCTGTCGGCCTGTGTCACATAAATACTGCTCGGAGTGTAACAAGTTGATATCTACATTAGAAGGTATAATTGAGTCAAAATCACTTGATTCTGTGGTAATTAATGTCAGCGGTGTAGGGTATGAAGTAAACATTTCAACTTCAACATATAACAGACTTCCCACTCCGGGCAAGTCTGTTAAACTTTTAATAATAGAATCTACCGGAATGTACGGTGGCGGCGTAAACCTTTATGGTTTTCTGACCACTGAAGAAAAGGCAATATTTATCTCTTTCAAAAACAGTCTGAAAAACACCGGTGCAAAAAAAGCACTTGAATATTTAGATAAAGCGATGAAGTCCCTGGCTGATTTCCGACGGGCCGTGGTGAACAAAGACCTTAAACTGCTGACGTCTATTTTCGGTTTCCACAGGCAGACAGCAGAAAAAATCATTGCAGGACTACAGGATAAACTTGATGATGTGAAAATTTCCGGAAAAGAGAAATGGGTTAAAGTGCCGGGTGGTGTGCACGAAGAAACCATCCAGGCACTCGTTACTTTAGGATTGAGGGAATCGCAGGCAAGGTTCGCGGTAGAATCCGCAATGGCAGGTCTTGAGAAAATCCCCTCAACGAGTGAACTTATAACCCTTGCATTGAAACACTATGAAAGAGGAAAAAATTACAGTCCCAACCGCAGTGCCTGAAGAAGAAAAGTTTGAACTGACTTTAAGGCCAAAAACTTTAGATGAATTTATCGGCCAGGACAAGTTAAAGAATAATCTTAGAGTATTCATTCAGGCAGCAATACAGCGTCAGGAACCCCTTGACCACTGCCTGTTCTACGGTCCGCCGGGTCTTGGCAAAACTACCTTAGCGTATATTATTGCTCATGAATCAGGAGCAAATCTGCGGTCAACATCAGGACCGGTTCTTGAGAGTATAGGTGACCTGGCAGCAATACTTACAAGTTTATCTGAAGGAGACGTATTATTTATTGATGAAATACACAGACTCAATCATATTGTTGAAGAAGCGCTGTATCCTGTAATGGAAGAATTCAGGTTAGACATAGTCATAGGGCAGGGTCCTTCCGCTAAGATAATAGAAATGCCCATACCGAAGTTTACGCTTGTAGGCGCGACGACCCGCGCAGGATTGCTTACAAGTCCTTTGAGAGAGAGGTTTGGCATTATAGAACATCTGGATTTTTATTCAGATAGTGAACTCAAAACCATTGTACTGCGGTCAAGTAAAATCATGCAGATACCAATATCTGACGAAGCATCGGGACAGATAGGTGAACGTTCACGGGGCACACCAAGAATAGCAAACCGTCTGTTGCGTCGGACAAGAGATTTTGCAGATGTTAAATCTGACGGTAAAATAGATAACAATATTATAAAAATAGCAATGGAGTCTCTTGAAGTTGACAGAATCGGACTGGATAGTATGGATAGAAAGATATTAACCACAATAATAGAGAAATTTTCCGGCGGACCTGTCGGTGCTGAAACACTTTCAGTGGCAATATCAGAAGAAGTGGACACAATTACAGACGTCTATGAGCCATTCCTGATAAAAGCAGGATTCCTTACGAGGACTCCCCGGGGCAGAGTTGTAACGGAAAATGCCTATAAACACCTTGGAATTATCCCAAAATCAACCCAGCAAAAAATGTTATAATGGCTAAAAAGAATTGTCTTTCAGGATACCGCCTTCTAAAACCAGACATTGCAATAAACTTTCTGAAAAAACCTCATGAGGTTTTTTTGTCACAGATTACAGTGGACCCTTATGTAGGTTGCTATTACGGCTGTAAATATTGTTATGGTATAGGGGACGAAGAAATACCGGAGCCTTACCGTCCCAAAATTGGCGTAAAAACAAACCTGCCGAACATGCTGAAGAATAGACTGGCAGCATTTATTCAGAAAATACCGGTTGCACTTGGCGCTGTTTCCGAACCGTACCAGCCTGCTGAAGAGGAATTTAAGATTACCCGCACCTGTATAGAGATTATTGCTGAAAACAATAATCCCCTGCAGATATTTACCAAGTCAAGTTTAATTTTACGGGATATGGACCTTATAAGTGAATATTCACAGAAGGACCTGTGTGCTGTGACTGTTACAATATCCACTATTGATAAGAGTGTTAACGAATTATTTGAACCGCAGGCACAGAGTGTCGGAGAAAGGTTAAATTTAATTTCAGAATTAAGAAGACATGATGTTCTTTGCGGTGTATCACTTGCACCTATTATCCCGTATGTGAATGATTCACAGAGACAATTAGAAGATGTTTTCAAGGCAGTTAAAGAAGTTGGGGCTGAATATATTATTCCATCCGGGCTAGCTATTAAACTTAAATCTGTAGAAAAGCGTATATTCGGTATACTGGATAAGCACTATAAGGGAATTGCAGGCAGGTATAAGGCGCTTTACGATAGAGATTATTTACCAGCATTGACATACAGCAAAAAAATATTTGAACACATTCAAAAACTTGCAGAAAAATATAAACTCTCGTTAAGTTTGCCCACACAGGAAGCAAAACCCGTAGATACAATCCGAATTGAACCTTTGATGTAAGGGGTCAGGTCTCAACATTCAACAAATTATATTTTTTAGTAAACTATAAAGTCCTGCCTGACGGCAGGCAGGCAAGACCTGACCCCCTAGATTTATCCTTGATATTTAAGCATTGATATGTTATAATAGTATATATACAGAAATTTATTTATAAAATTTTATGCCAACTATATTCAGAGTAAAAGGATACAGATTTTTCTTTTATAGCAATGAAGGATTTGAATCGTGTCATGTCCATATAATAGGCTATGGAGGAGAGGCAAAGATAAATGAAATAATAAATATAGTAAAAGAAAAACAAAAAATGATACAGGAGAAATGGAATGAATACTTTAACAGTTGAAAAAACAAAATTACCCATGATATTAGGATTAAAATTTGAAGGCAAACAAATACAGGTAAAATTAAGTGATGGCAGAATATTATCCCTACCATTGGTTTGGTATCCTAAATTAGCAACAGCTTCTAAAAGACAGTTGGAAAACTTCAAAATATCACCTGCCGGATATGGTATTCACTGGCCAGAACTGGATGAAGATTTAAGTGTTCATGGTTTTCTTTTTCCAAATAAATGACATTTATTGCTTCGGCTCTCTGTCCACATCCACCCCACCCAGTATTGCTATTTTCTCTCCATATTTCTTTTTGGCTTCTGTGACCGGCATTATTGCATCTTCATATGAATGTTTTGCGTCTATCCTGCCATCTACGAAGAGTTCATAAAAAGGAATTTTCTCTGGTTCTCCCTGTCTGAGTAACACTTTTTTCATTTGTTCAAAATCTGGATTTGGTTTTTGTTTCATATATTATAAGAACAACATTAGTAAACTATAATGTCAAGACCTGACCCCCTAGATTTTTTCTTTTATTCTGTTGTCCAGGGCTTCCTGGTCGGTTTCAAAAGATTTTATGGCAGAGACTGTCATCAGAGAAGCTGGGGACGTTTCATGATTCTTCAGGTTTTATTGTAGTAAATTTTATTAAGGCAACTTGAGTATCTCATCCAACTTTTCCATAGCCGAGATACTGGCTTTTCTATCCGGTATTTCTTGTATCCACTTCTTGACTTTTTTTACGCTAAAAGGTTTTTGCAGATTAAGTTCCGGGAAATAACCGTATTGCTTTTTTTTCTTGTAAACAGATAAAGACAGTCAGCCAGTGCTTTTTCAGGTTCTGCTATAAGGAAACTTCCCGAACCTTTGTACCAGTCAAAGCCTGAGAAGAATCCCGGAGATATTTGATGGACCACAAAGATACCGATTGCCGTTTTTATCTTTCTTGAGTGTAATATTGAAGCCAATGTTATGGTTTGTGGTATCTGTTCAATGATACCGTGCATATGCAGAGCGCTTAAAAAGGAAACATATACCCGGCTTGACTTGAACAAATGGGGTACTATCATAAAAGGGCTTATGAGTTTATTAGTAATTTCTGTCCAGACACCACGGTACAATTTTTCTATCACGTTGTGCCGGCCAAGATATCCTAATGACTGAGTCACCGCAGACATGCTTTTACCCGACATATCCGATATTTCACGGGTAGTAAAAATCTGGCGACCAAGTAGTTTAATATATTCAATTGTTATTTTTTGTGATTCACGCATATCAGTTCATTTACATTTAATTTGATTTCATCCCATAGACCAGAGTTATCGTAGGTTAATCGATCTTCTTCTGAAAGATAATTCAGGACGGTATCGCGGAACTGGTGAAAACTTACTGAAAATATGTTTTCACTGGCGGCTTTAGCAGTTACCGGAGTAATATTCACCTTGCTTGAAATCTGAGTTGATAATATGTAGAGATCAAAAATATCTCTTGCCTGAACCATCCTTCTGTTGACCAAAGCATTAATCTTTTGGGTGATAGCGCTTATTGCGTCATAATGACTTATAATTAGCGGAGATATCCTGTAGTAGTGCAGAACTTTTTCCGAAACAGATTCTACAATAGCATTACCCGAAGGCTGGCGGCGAGAGAATTCTACTTTTGTAAATAGATCCTCTCCCTGATGAGTAATAAGATGTATCTTAAACCGCTGTGTCGTCTGAGTTTGTTTGGCTTTTGTCATATCCGGAGGTAAAATCTTCTCTATGCCGAAAACCTTCAGCTCATTTTGAAAAGAGGCTGAAACGATGATTTTCATTACCGTATCGCGCAATACACTAACACTGACCGTATTGACATCCATGTCCATATCCTCCGAGTATCTGACGCTGCCAAAAAACAGTCTCATATTGACTCCGCCCTTGAGAGTATAAAAAGATGGTCTTATTTTCTTCGTGAAGGCACGCAGAAACTCAATATGGAACACTTCCCTAACCTGTAAATTATCGTATGAATATGTATTCATATAAGTATACCTGTTTAGTTATATCTAAATATTACTACATATTAAACATTTTGTCAAGTTAACTGTGCTGATGGATGGTACCAATAGTTACTAGATTTTTTCTTTTATTCTGTTGTCCAGAGCTTCCTGGTCAGTTTCAAAAGATTTTATTGCAGAGACTGTCATCAGATAGTCCAATGGTGCTTTCCGTTCCACCCACTTGTCTAATTTAGGAATCTTACCGTCCTTTTTAATCTCTGCTAAATCCTGTTCCGAAAATTCATATAGTATGTTGCTTTCATCTTTCTTGGATAAGAAATTCACAAGTTTTTTACCGTCGTAATCATCAAGATTCTCTTTTCTTAAATCGTCAATTACTTTTTTGAATTCGTCCGATATATTCCAGAGAGCGTCAAAACCGTATTTCTTTTCAATACTGCTGTCGTTAAACTTAACTTCGAATTTACGTCCCAACTGGTTTTTAATGTCTTCGGGCTTAAGATTAAGTTTGTAAAATTCTTCCACTGCCTTCGGCGGGCATGTAAATACATCAATACCCGCAAGGTCTGCCATCTGCTGGCCGCTTCTGATACTCGCACCAATTAGCAGTGTTTTTATATCTTTGTATTTTTTCTTCAATTCGTTCAAGCAGACCTGTGTTGCCATAGTAGCTTTTTCCCCGGCGTAATTCCCGTCACCTAATTTATTATCGGAAATGACAGAATTTAATCTTCCCATAAAAACATTTACATAGGCAGGATTAGAAATGGCTCCTGCAAGATAATTCTGTCTGGCAGAGAACCCCAGTGTGAAATTAACAGGGATATTATTTTTGGATAGTTTTCTTGCAATGATAAACCCTTCAGGGGTCAGTGGAACCTTTACTATAAAATTAGTGGGGAGTACATTGTAGTATCTTGTACCATAATAAACGGATTTTTCAATATCCTGCCCGAATTTAGGGTGTAATTCCACGCTTACCAGACAGTTAAAGTTTTCCACCAGTCTCATTGCAACCCTGCAGTTCAATATAAAACCTATCTCAGTTATCAGTTCATCTTGTGAGATGTCTTTTTTGAAAGAAGATATCTCACTTGAGACTTTTGGAATCAGGTCATCAAATATTCCTTGCTGGATAACCTGGTTTACAAGCGTGTTGTTGGTGGTCAATGCTGTAAATTGTTTTTTCCAGAGTGGTTTTGCTTTTTCTAATTGTCCGGTATCAAGCCACTGTTTTGTTCCGACGTCAATAAGTTTCTGGAGAGTTTTGTCGGAATCATACTCTACTTTTGCCGGACGATTAAAATCTTTTAAAACCAGTTCTTTAATAAATTCCTCAAACTTTTTCATACACATTTTCTCCTTATAATCCCCGTGTTTAGTTTAGCCTTGCGAAACTGCGGGGGTTTCTATTTCAATATTATCCTGACATCTGCGACTTTACATCCTTTTTGGTAGACTATCAGAGGATTCATGTCTATTTCAGATATTTCTTCAAAATCTAATATAAGCTGGGATAACCTTTGCAGGCATTCCGTTATACTTTTTATATCCGCAGGAGGTTTACCTCTCACCCCTTCTAATATTCTGTACGTTTTCACCCGCTGAACCATATTTAGTGCAAAGCATGGGCTTATAGGAGCAAATCCAAAAGTGACATCTCTGATTGCTTCTACGAATATACCGCCCAATCCAAACATAATTACAGGTCCAAATATTTCGTCTCTTTTTGCTCCTATAATTGTTTCTTCTCCGTCACCTCCTGCCATTTGCTGAATATTTACACCCCAGATGTTTGCCCTGGGCATTAGTTTCTTAATGTTGTTCATCATACTTTTATAAGATTGTTTTACCTGTGCGTCAGTTTTCAGTTTTAGAATAACACCTTTAACATCAAATTTATGGATAATATCAGGAGAAACTATTTTCATGGCAACAGGATAACCAATTTCATTTGCTGTTTGGACACATTCGTCTGCATTTTTGGCTAATTTTGATTCCAGAGTCGGAAACCCGTAGGCATTCAGAATTTCTAATGCTTCTATTTCAGGAAGATAATTTCTCCCCTCTTTCTTAATCCTGTCTATGACTTTTCTGGTTTTCACCCTGTCAACATCGTAATTTACAGATTTGAGGTCAGTCTTCTCAACCCATTTTCCGTATCTGTACATATCTCTTAATACCCTGGCTGATTTTTCCGGGAATCTATAATGTGGAATGTGATTTCGTTCTAATATCGCTATTCCTTTGGACACATCCACTACTCCCATAAAACCAGTCAGGACCGGTTTCTTGTTTTTCTTCGCTACCTCTACTATAGTGTTTGCAATGTTCTCTATATCTGTCATCGCCTGCGGAGTGAGGATGACTATTACTCCGTCAACATTTTTATCTTTTAATACACTTTTGAGTGCAGACTCATATCTGTCATGCAGAGCGTCTCCAATTATATCAATAGGATTATTGAAGTTTGCGGTTTTTGGTAGATATTTTTTTAATTCAGTAATGGTGTTTTCTTCTAATTTAGCAAGTTCTAACCCGTATCTTATACTTGCGTCCGTTGCCATAATTCCGGGTCCACCCGCATTGGTGACAATCGCTATCTTATTACCTTTGGGTATAGGAGAGTTTGCAAATGCTATTGCATTCTCAAAAAGTTCTTCAACTGTCTCAACCCGCAGGACTCCGCTCTGGACAAACAATGCACTGTATAGTTCATCAGAGCCTGCAAGTGCTCCTGTATGAGAGGATGCTGCTTTTGCTCCTTCCTTTGTCCTTCCTGACTTTATGGTGATGATTGGCTTGAAAATGTTTTTGTTACTTGTTATTTCTCTTGCCACCTTCATAAATTCTTTTGTATCTGATATGTCTTCTACATACATCAGTATAACTTTGGTCTGCGGGTCTTTACCTAAGTATGATAAAAAGTCTATTTCATTTAGATATGCTTTGTTACCCATACTAATAAATTTTGAAAAGCCTATATTTTTTCCTTTAGTATAATCTAAAACTGCAGTACACAATGCCCCACTCTGTGAGATAAATGCAATGTTGCCCGGTATTGGCATATCCTTTCCAAAACTTGCGTTCATAGATACTAAGGAGTCAGTATTAATGATTCCTAAACAATTTGGTCCGACCAGAGAAATTTTATATTTTTTGCAGATATCTACCGTTTCTTTTTCAAGTTCTATCCCTCTGCCTCCGATTTCTTTAAAACCTGCTGAAATTATTATTGCGGATTTAACTCCTTTCTGGCCGCATTCTTTTATGACCGAGGGAGTAACTTCATTTGGAACTATGAGGACTGCTAAATCTATGGGGTCCGGAATGGCATTAATATTCGGATAGCACTTGACACCCATAATGCTTTCTGATTTTGGATTTACCGGGAAAAGTAATCCGGTAAACCCTCCTAAAAGAATATTAGAAAAAACCACTCTTCCAACAGAACCTTCTTTTCTGGATGCTCCTATAACAGCGATGGATTTTGGTGAAAATACACTTTCAATGTTTGTGTTCATTTTTCTAGTCCCTCTTTTTTATAACCCCAATAAATTGGGGAATCCCCGTAGCGTCCCGATTTCTGACTGCCGTCAGGCAAGTTATCGGGACGATTACTTTAAAGGGTTATATTCTATTAATTTGAAATTATATAGTCAAGTCTATTGACAAAATAAATAAAAAATGCTATTCTAAACACCAGCGGAGTTTCACCCCGATAAATAAGATAATCCTGCGGATAAATCGGGGAATTCCTGGAATTTACCCTTTAGGGTTTTATCTTTCAGGATTTTACTTAGACTAAGGAGGTAGGTATTTTTGTATGAAAGGCACAGTTAAGTGGTTTAATTCAAAGAAGGGGTATGGTTTCATAACTACAGAAGAGGGGCAGGATGTTTTTGTTCACCATTCTTCTATCAAGGGGGAAGGTTACAAATCCCTTAATGAAGGAGATAAGGTTGAATTTGAAGTAATTTCAGATACAAAAGGACCCAAAGCCCAGGACGTTGTAAAAATATAATAAAATTTGTTTTGTTATAAGGGTTTTACAAGCGAAACGGTTTCTTCAGCGGTATTTGCTAATTTAAATATATCCAAGTCTTTTCTTGAAATATATTTTTCTTTTACTGCATAAGATTTTAGCCAGTCAATTAATCCCTGCCAGTAACTTTTACCTACAAGCACAACAGGAAAAGGTTTAATCCTTTTTGTCTGAATCAGAGTTATGGCTTCAAAGAATTCGTCTAATGTACCATAGCCTCCCGGCAGGACTATAAAAGCATTGGCATATTTTGAAAACATTACTTTCCTGCAGAAGAAATATCTGAAGTTCATTAAAGTGGTTACATAGCGGTTAGGTTTTTGTTCAGTAGGAATTTCTATATTTAATCCAACAGACTCTCCGCCTGCTTTTTTGGCTCCCTTATTGGCAGCTTCCATTATACCCGGTCCACCGCCGGTTATTATAACGAATCCTTTTTTAGCTAAAAGGTAAGCAATTTTTTCTGCTAATTTATAGTATTTTGTTCCTCTTACTGTACGTGCAGAGCCAAATATACACACCGCATTACTAATTTTAGAAAATAACTCAAACCCTTCAACGAATTCTGACATTATACGAAATATTCGCCACGGGTCTTCTTCAGTAAAACTATGTTGTATTTTTTTTATTTTAGTCATTTGCACCTCTCAATGTAGCGTCCCGATAATCGTATAATGTAGCGTCCCGATTCATCGGGACGACTTTCTTGAAGCATAGGAAATTATAAAACAATCCGTCCCCAATAAATTGGGGAATCCCAGTAGCGTCCGAATTCGGACGCTTTCTTTACTTTTATTATTATAGCATTTTTTGACAATAATATACATATTTTGATAAAATGACCCGATGATAAATGTATTTCCCAAACTATTATTACATAGCTGTTGTGCAGGATGTACTCCGAAAGTACTTGAAGCACTGACAAAAGAATACAACGTTACGGGTTACTGGTTTAATCCGAACATTTATCCTGAGGAGGAATATCAAAAACGGCTTGACGCACTGAAAACATATTCCCGGCAGGAAAAATATGAACTTATTATAAGTGAAAATCCTTCTCAATCTCCCTTTGACCGAAGTAGGTTCCGTAGGAATAAAGGGAGAATAAAAAGAGGGATTTCTGTTTCTAAAACTGATAGATGCAGGTTTTGTTATGATGGACGAATACGTTCCTGTGCCGAGGAAGCCAAAAAGGATAACATCAATTATTTTACGACAACGCTTCTTGTGAGTCCGTATCAGGAACATAAGATTATAAGGGAACTGGGTGAACAGATAGCCAGACAGGTTGGTGTTGAGTTTGTTTATAGAGATTTCCGACCGATGTTTTATGCAGGCAAGACCGTTATTTATAACCAAAAATTATACATGCAAAAATATTGCGGGTGTGTTTATTCGTTAAAGGAACGGAATAAAAAATAATGAATCAATTTGGTAAACTCTTCATTTTTTTAGGTATGATTTTTACTACTGCAACGTCTTCCTACTCGCAACGTTTGCCGGAAACAATTGTTAAGATAGGCATATTGAGAAATGTCAACAGCGTGAATTTAAGTTGTGAAGGAGAATATTACATATATGACATGGAAAAGGGCGAAGAGAAACGTCTCATGGAACAGAATGTCTATCTTATCACGCCCTTTAAGGACGGCATGTTGTTGAATGAAGAAAAATTTTTTTCCACGTTAATAAGACTGATTCCAAAATCGGAAAAAAACTTTGTAAAGATTAATGGAAAAAGGTATCGTGACAGTATAATGATAAAAAAGTCCCGGGAGAGTAAACTGACTGTTATAAATGAAATTGGTCTGGAAAACTATATTTATGGAGTACTCCCTCACGAGGTAAATCCTGAATGGCCCCTGGAAGCATTGAAGGCGCAGGCTGTGGTTTCAAGAACTTATGCGATGTATAATTTAGGAAAGTATGAAAGCGAAGGTTTTGATTTCTGTAATACAGTATATTCCCAGGTGTACGGGAGCCGTGACAGCGAAAAAAAACGGAGTAACGAGGCAGTGGATGCGACAGTTAATGAAGTGCTGGTATATGACGGTAAACCCATTAACGCACTTTTTTTTGCCTGTTGCGGAGGTCATACAGAGGATGTATCTAATGTATGGCAGGGTAATAATAGTGGAAGGTATGGTTATCTCCGTGGTGTAAAATGTCCGTTTTGTTCAAAAAGCTCACATAATTCCTGGAAGAAACTTTTAGAAGAAAATTACATTAGAAAAAAACTCAATGTTAAAGGCTATAAGGTTGGTCAGATAAAATCAATAAATATTCAGGGAAAAACGAGTTCAGGCCGCGTGCGGTTTATAATAGTTAAGCACACCGGGGGGAGTTTGAAATTGACGGGAAATCTGTTCAGGATGATTGTTGACCCGAACGTTATTAAAAGCACAAAAATTGTCAGTATTACAAAGCAAAAAGATTCATTTATTTTTGCCGGACACGGTTGGGGACATGGTGTTGGTATGTGTCAGTGGGGTGCAAAAGGTATGGCTGAAAAGGGATATAATTATATAGGTATTTTAAAATATTATTATCCCGGTACAAAAATAGACAAATGGGAATATTAAGAGTGGCTGATGATTTACAGTTAGAAGGTTATGATTACGCCTTGCCTGAAAAGTTTATTGCCCAGCACCCTGCAGATAAACGGGACCAGAGTAAACTTTTAGTGTTTGACCGCAGGGAAAATGTTGTTGAGCATAGAGTGTTCAGTGACATTATGGACTATTTATCGCCGGGTGATTGCGTGGTTATTAATAAAACCAAGGTCTTACCTGCAAGATTGTACTGCAGGAAGAATACCGGAGGTAAAATTGAATTATTTTTATTGAAAAAGATTTCTGAAAATTCCTGGACAGCGCTGTGCCGGGAAAATGTATCGGGTAAGGAATTAATCTTACCGGATGGAAATTCTAAAGTTAAGGTAGTGGATAAAAATAAATATGGTGAATATATACTGGAATTTATGGGTGAGATTGATATTTATGAGTTGATGAATAAATACGGACATTCCCCTTTGCCACCGTATATTAAGAGACATTATCCCGGTAAAGAAGAAAGATATCAGACTGTTTATGCTGAATCTGAGGGAGCAGTCGCTGCACCTACTGCAGGATTACATTTCACTTTGGAACTTATGAAAAAAATAAAAGCTAAGGGTATTGAAATTGAATATATTGTTCTCCACATAGGATGGGCGACTTTTAAACCCGTATCCGCAGAAAATATTAATGAGCATAAAATGCTTCCTGAATATTTTGAGATAACAAAAGAGACTGCAGATAAGATAAATTCATGCCGTCAAAAAGACGGAAGAATAATTGCAGTGGGTACGAGTACTGTCCGTGCACTTGAATCACAGGCGGATGTTAACGGTAATTTGATTCCGGGAAAAGGAGAGACCGAACTCTATATTTATCCGGGCTATAAATTCAAGGTTATTGATGCAATGTTGACAAATTTCCATTTGCCCAAATCCACAAATTTGATTTTAGTATCTGCGTTTGCCGGAAAAGAGAAACTTCTGTCATTATATAAATCCGCTATGGAGAATAATTACAGGTTTTACTCATACGGCGACGCCATGTTAGTGCTGTAGGGGTCAGGTCTCAACATTCAACAAAAAGTATGAAAAGCAAAATTAGAAGTGTTCACATTTTTCAAAGTATAGGAAATTATAAATAAGATAATCCTGCGGATAAAAGGGTAAACCCTTAATTCCTGGGTAACCCCAATAAATTGGGGAATCCCTGTAGCGTCCCGATTTATCGGGACGAGTTTTCTTGAAAATGTTGAATGTTGAGACCTGACCCCATAAACACTTATGGAAAAATTCATTATAGAAAAAAAATGCAGGGATACAAAGGCGCGGGTAGGCAGGATTATTACTGCTTATGGTGAGGTTGAAACACCGGTTTTCATGCCCGTAGGGACACAGGGGACGGTTAAGGCGGTTTCTAATTCCGAGTTAAGAGACATCGGTGTTCAGTTGTTCATTTCAAACACATACCATCTTTACATCAGGCCGGGGATGGATGTAATAAAAAATGCAGGTGGGCTCCATAAATTTATCAACTGGGACAGGGCAATAATAACTGATTCAGGCGGATTTCAGTTGCACAGCCTGGCAAAGTATTGTAAGGTTAATAACGAAGGTGCTGAATTCAAATCACATATTGACGGGTCCACGCATTTTTTCACACCTGAGAAGGTTATTGAAATACAGAATCACCTTGGTTCGGATATTATGATGTGTTTTGATGAATGCACGTCGTACCCCTGCAGTCGTGACTATGCCGAACAATCAATGGAATTAACGTTCCGGTGGGCAAAACGTTGTAAAAAATTTTTTCTGGATACGCATCCTGTCGATACAGAACAGCAGGTATTTGGTATAGTACAGGGTTCAACCTATCTGGATTTACGCCGGACAAGTGTTCAGGAACTTACAGACGTGGGATTTGACGGATACGCGCTCGGCGGGTTGTCTGTCGGAGAACCGAAGGAGATAATGGATGAGATTATTACGGAAATCGTTCCGCTCCTGCCGGAAGAAAAACCAAGATACGTTATGGGCGTGGGTACACCGGAAGATATCTGGACCTGCATTGAAAACGGTGTTGATATGTTTGACTGTGTGATACCTACGAAAAACGGCCGTAATGGGCAGGCATTAACTTCTTCAGGTAAACTTAACTTGAAGAACGCAGTCCACAAGAATGATTACAGCCCGCTTGACAGTGAATGTCCATGTGAAGTCTGCCGCGAATATACAAAAGCGTATATTCATCACCTGTTCCGTTCAGGAGAATTACTGGCTTTAAGACTGCTCTCTTTACATAATTTATATTTTTTGATACAATTAGTAGGTTCAATTAAAAAATCCATACGCAGCGGCAAATTCGTTTCTGAGAAAAAGAAGTTTTTTGAAAACTATGGGAAATTATAAAACA
>MNXB01000074.1 GCA_001871125.1 Elusimicrobia bacterium CG1_02_37_114 | reverse complement strand
TGAAACCTTAGTTTTGTTCGGCAATTCTCTAATACAACCATCAAAATTTTCTAATGCGGTTGTAAAATCCACTTCATCAGGATGATTACGACTATACCTTTGAAGTAAAACTTTTGCATTTTTGATTTTACCTTCAACTATTGTTTTAGCAACTGAAAGTTTGAAATTTTCATCTTTTGAACATTCATACTGGGCAATCCTGAGAAAAATGTTCTTTGATTCCACCGGTTGAAGTCTGCCAATAAACTTACCATAAATAGTAAGAAACGCTGTTTCAATTCCCGATTCAAGCAGAAATTTCATTGCCTGTGTCGTAATCTGTATGTTGCCAAAGAGCAAAACTCTGTCAATTTTAAATTCGGGTACTTCTAAAATAACTTTATCATCTTTTTCAATGACAAGTTTTTTATGTTCTTTTACTAACTTTGCACCCTGTTCTAAAAGATATAAAGTAGCCATTCATCAGGTCTTTATCTCTCTCTATTAATCAAACTAGATACTTTACTGACAAAATTTTCTAATTCTATCACAAATTTCTCAAAATCATGTGGTTGTACACATCCTGCATGATTCAAATCATTACGGTATTGACCAATGTTTATATATATTTCCGCTACTTCTTTATTCAATTGCTCTATTATTTTTTCTGCTTTCTCTTTCTGTTTTTTTAAATGTTCGTTCCACTGCTGTTCTGGAATATCTCTGCCTTTAACTGATAAACATGTTGATATAAATTCCCTGTCTTTCAATTTTGAAACATTATAACTATTCTTTCTGCAAATATAACTTACAATAAATTCTTGTAATAGGGTAAATCCTTGTTGAATTAATTTATGCCTACTACACCATTGAATTGCTTGAAGTTGATTTTTATCCTCGTTATCTGAAAAATTATTGAATTTTTCCTTAATCTTATCAAGGATCGGTTTCATCTGAACTATTAAACTTTCAGATGTTTGCATCTCATTTATTTTCTGTTTTATATTTTTTACTAATTTTGTAATTTCACCACTTCTGCAAGTAGCGACTGCCTTTGAAAAATTAGATAAGGAATTTACAAGTCCTTTTACAATTTTTGCGTTTTTATCCTCCCCTTTTGAATTAATCATTATAGGTTTGATTTTCTCATTTGCAAGTTGTGAGATGATAACCGCATCTCCTGTATTTAAAAACCGTTCAACTCCGATAGTCCAGTTAAAAAGAGAAACAAAAGGAGTGAGATCAAATATCGGGGCATTTCGTTTCTCCAAAGGCATCTCTTTAATATCTTTTAATGTCCCGAGTGACTCAATGGCACCATAATAAATACCATCCAATTGTATATTTTTTAAAAACTTGGCATAATTAAGAATAACCATTAAAAGCATCGGCAAAGAACGAAAACTATGAGTAACATCAAAAGTTATATTATCTTCATCATCTATCTCATCAAGTATTATTTCAAATATTTTCCAGATCTCATCCAGATTTTTCCCCTCTGGAATATCTACTTGTTTTATTTCACATCCAGGTTTTATATCGTTCAATATTTTTTCTAATCCGGGCTTATTAAATTTATTAGGGGTTTTCCAGTTTGTGGTTTTTGCTTCGTTTGTTGTAAAAACAATTACATAATCATTCTCTGACCAATTTCTACATATCAATTGAGCGAGTGCCAGTTGGACAAATCTGCAATTCTTAATTATCTGTGATGAATCTAAATAATAATTGCATTCTATATAATCATTCGTTCCAAGAAAAGCCAAAAATTTGTTACTCATAAATAATTATCTTTTATATATCTTTCGCTATCCATTTCCAGACAGGCATAACAAATATTTTAAAACCATTCACTCTTATTTCTTCTTCAGTTGATTCTGTTAATATATATCCTTCTTTCAGATTGAATTCTTTCATAGCATTTACCAGCCCATTGATTTCTCTTTTCCTGTTATTCAGGTTTAATTCTGAACATACCTGGTATGTCGATGTTATCTTCAAACCCTGTTTTATAATGAAATCACATTCAACATTATAGTTATCCCAGTAATATATACTAAAATTTTCCCGGTAACTCCTGCGTTTTAATTCAACTGCAACAATATTTTCAAGCAGTTTACCCTTATTTTCACTAAAATTGAAACTTAATGCGTTTATAAATCCCTGGTCAATAATATAAACCTTTTTAAATGCAGACAATTGTTCCTTTATTTTATAAGAAAACTTATTTACGGTAAAAATAAGAAAAGAATTTTCAAGATATCTCATATACTCGTTAATCGTATGATAACTTTTTATTTTAAAATGTCTGCTTAATTTACTGAATGAAATTTTTGATGCAAAACTGTTTACCAACAATACAGATAATTCTTCAAGAACACGGGGATATTTTACATTATATCTGGCAACAATATCTTTTGTTATAACTACTGACCATAAATTTCTAAGAAACTCTTTACCTAACTTATAATATTCGAAAATCCCACTGTTTGTAATATAATTGTTGAACAATAGATGTATCTGGCTTTTCTTTTTGGTTGAATAAATATCATTTTCTTTTATTGATATATGATTAAACGTCAAAAACTCTTTAAAGCTCATCGGAAATAATGCGAAATCTATAAATCTGCCGGTAAGATGCGTTGCCAGTTCTTTACTCAATAAATTTGCATTTGAACCGGTAATAATAATTTTATATTTCTCCCGTAACCGGTTAATAAATAATTCCCAACCTCTAATATTTTGTATTTCATCAAATAAAATATAATCAAAATCATTGTAAAGTTCATAGAAACATTCTAAAACCAGACTAAAATCCTGTGTTTGAAAATCTATTAATCGTTCATCATCAAAATTTAAAAATACATATTTTTTATTTTTTACCAACAAATTAGAAAAAACCGATTTACCAACCCTGCGTAATCCTGTAATCAACAAAACATTCGGATATTTTATATAACCGCTACAGGTATCTAATCCGGCACGTTCAATAACCTCTGTTTTTTTTAGTTTAGTTACAAGTTCTTCTTTCTGGTCAAATATAATATTTTTAATATACTCTTTCTTCATAAATTTTCACTCAATCTGTATAATATTAGCAATTCCAACGCTAATATTATACAATATTAGCGTTACTATTGCAAATATTATGCGATGGGATATCTTATAGGAATAGGAAATGCGTACCCGTACTGTACTACTTCTGATTCCTTAGCAGGTGCAATTTTATCAACCATCCTGCCATAATATTCTTTGGGTTGACCCTCGGTTTTAAAAACCGAACCTGTTTTAATCATTAGCAATGGCCTCTTGAAAGGGTTGCCACAAAAAGTAAATTCTTCACCCAATTTTCCATATTTTACGAAGGTTTTATATAATCCTTCGGTAGGGTCGTTTTCCGCAGGACAAAAATTAGAAAGGGCTACAAAACCATTGGCATCTTTTATACCGTTAACTGAATAGGACGCTACCTCGTCCACGCTAAAATGTCCTTTACCTATGGACTTTTTCCTACCGTATCCGGTTTGAGAAAGTTTCTCCAACAATCTAACTACTTTATCTTTCCATTCATCTGAAATAACTTTAAGATATATAGAGATATAATCATAGTCCTTTACAATAATTTCCTCAAGAGAATACAAACTATCTTCACCGGTAGTATTGGTGATGCGGTTAATGTATGAATGAGTTGTAGAAATAGATTTAAATCCACTTTCCACAACTTTTTTAGGGAGAAATTCCTTGCCTTCTCTAATCTTATTAAAATCTTCCATGTTTATCCAAATTGTCTTTTTTATATCTTTATCTGGTTCTTGGGTAATAAAATCAGCTGATAAGGGTTTAGGGAAGAGTTCGCCCGGGAAACCATCGGAGATAACAAATGGTGGTTTGCCTTCTTTGAATGGTTCAAGAAAATCCATCAATCCTTGTTCTCCTTCGTGATGGGCAACCACCCAGCAAAGATGACCAAAAATAGTATCTGCCTGAAAGGGTGTAAGAATTCCACTGTTAACTTTGAGTTTGATTTGATAGGTGTTCATTAATGCTTTACTTTTTTGATTTCGGCTTTTTCAAGCAATTCGCTTTTTATATTTTTGAATTCTTCTCTCCAATTTTCTGGAAATTTCGCTTTATCAAACTCAATGTTATTAAATTCTATGTGTCCGGAGCCACGACTACCACTACCCCCAAGCGCATCCTGTTCCAATAGATACATCCCTACTATTAACCATTTACGAATATTTTCAGTGTTGTCGTCTTCAAATATTCTGATGGAAATTTGAAAATCAAATTCGCTGCCTTCCGGTATGCGTTCCATAGGGAATAAAGCACCACCACGAGCCATACCCGTTTTTCTATCAATACTTACACCGGGTTTATTTTCCAATCCCAGTTTACCAAGAACTTCCGCCGATTTTTCAGTTAGTGAACAATCTCTGAATATTAATCGGGTGGGCTCTTGTGTTGTGCTATGACTGCCACTTCCAAATAGTAAGCATATTTGGCATTTGCCACAACCACATGGTCCACCATTTTGAGTTTGTCCATAAGTTATTTCCAAAAGACTTCTCATTTTTCCTTTCAATGATGAACCGGGGATATACGGTAAATTTTTTATCAACGATTTCATCACTGGCAATGGTTCCCCTTTCCCCACATCTTTAGCAGTAGCGGAACCAATATGCAGACCGCTTTTTAACCCTAACTTTGCTGATAACAACACATACTTTTCTAACTTCATGGTCATAACCTCCTTTTGAAATTTTTTTATTACTATTTAGGAAAATAACATACAATACTATCAAGGTGTTGATAAAATGCATCTAAATGTTTCTCGTCTTTTTCTGCTAATTTGAGATGATGTCTCATAAAATCAACAAAACTTTGTGGAATTATTTCTCTTTTAAGTTGATATTCCAGTTTTGTGGCACACTGCCATAATATTGAGCGAACAGAATCAATCCCTTTTAATAATGCAGATGTTCTTGCATTGGAAATAATGGAATAAAAGTCTCGTAGTTGTTTCATCTTAAGGCTGGGATGGTCCTGATAAAGTTTTTTAGCAATTTTATCGGGTATATCAAGAAAAATCTCTTTAACTAAATTACCCTTTTCATCAAAATAACTTTTTAGCAATAAGTCCGATAATAAAGATTTTTCCCCTCTTTCATTCTTAGATTGTTTTGCGATGTTGCACTCATAACATACCTTATAGTATTCCTGTTTGGCTTCAAACATTTTTCCACATTTCTCACATTTTTTTTGCATTTGTCAACTCCTCGTATAAGTTAGTACATATTCCATAATTATTCTCAGGTATGGCAAAATATTTTCTTCCAATTGTTTATCAATTGTCGGGGATAATTTTGTCGTCCAATTTTTCACTTCCTCGTGTTCTGTTTTGGTTAGATTCCGGCTAATGTCATAAATCAGCAATGGTACAAACTTCAACCATTTTGTATCCCCGGTTTCATCATATTTCTGACTCATCTCGCCATATTGCCTGAGGTTATAAATGAACCCTCGCGAGACAAGTGGAGGTTCTTTGTCTAACCAACCCATCACTTTTTGGGCCTCGGATAAGACTTTATCTAATTCATTCCAGCAAACTGTCTGGTTAAATAATGTTATCCTGTCTTTGCCGTTTTTCTGTTTAGACTCCTCTAATTCGTTTTCAACTTCCTTAGTACAGAAAGAAATGGGTTCGTAATGTTTAGCCAGGATAAAACCAGCGGAAAAGGTCAAATCAGAATTGTCTCCGCAGAAACGGCTGAATTGCTTTCTTATCTCTTTGGCAAAATCTATCGTTCTATTCCACGGACCGATTAGAAAGAAGTCGTCTCCGCCGGAGAAAACGGTATAAATATCTCTGTAATCTGTAACTAATCTATTCTGAATGTATCCAGCAAAAAAGGTTTCCAGCATACGACCGAAAGAAGTATATCGGGAAATAGATGGTCTGGTCTTATTAAATCCTTCTCTTAGTATCTTGCCCACATTATCCACGTCTGCCTTGACATAACCGAGTAGTTTATCACCTTCTGACTGATTAGCGATTTCTTCAAAATCCATTGGTCTATATTGTTCAGCCGGAATATACGTTGCTAAATATTTAAATCCTATCCCTTTATTTGTCCCGCTGGTATTATTTAAAGCAACAATCAGATATGGAGACTTATCTTTTTCAATTTCAGGCCAGAGTTCAAAGGAATAATTTTTCAACACAGGAAATCCCCGGTTGGTGTTTTTAAAGAAGGCAAGATATTTAGACTGGGGCAAAAGCTTCCCAACTTTAATATCGGTTAGGCATCGTTCACAAAGATTCTCTTCATTAGGTTGTGTTATGGGATTTTTATGACATCCCCGACAGGCCCTTTCATCTCCCTCAATAACTTCCTCACGAACAAACTCATACAACGACCATTTTCCATTAGCTGAAAGTATTGATTTATGTGGTTGATACTTACGAAGATGAAGATTGGCTTTTAGTTCATCTAACACCAGGGAAAAGTCAGCTAATTCTTCACCAGAAAACTCTTTAGTTGCCAGGTTGATAGAAAGTTCAGCATTAAGTTCCCCAAGTGTCCATTCGTCAAATTCTTTCTGTATTTGTTCTAATTGCTCGGCGGTATGTTTGAGATTAGGAACGAGGGCATAGAAATTGCCACCTGCAGACATAATTAAGTTACATAATGGCAAATTGAATGTGTGAAGTATCTTATGAGCAGTGGTTTCCGATATGAGTTGTACTAAAAATGAACGAGATCGCAAACGCTTGGCAACTTTACCTTGTTGGCTTAAAACTTCAAAAATGTAACTCTTAATTCCGGAAATATCACCACCTATAAGACAAAAAGTTTGACTGGCGATATCTGGTTCTTCTGATTTATTTTCTTGATGATAGTCATAAAGGCAGGCCGCAATCGCGGCTGTGGTTTTGAGGTGGTCAAAAAGGGAAACATCGGGGTCAGATTCATAAGCAGCGCTGGGAATACAGCAGGTATATTTCAATAGAAGAAAATATATGGTATTAATCACTTGTTCTTCAGAATAGTCAATGAAATTCATTGATTTAATTTCATCATTAAATTTTATTAACAAATCCTTATATTCTCTTGGATTACATTTTTTTTCATCTATCGAAAAAGTTTCTCTTAAGCAATCTTCTCCAATCCAGATAAGTTTATGATATTTATCCTGTTTGGGTTTCTCTGAAACAGAAAGGCGTGAAAAAATAGAAACAAGGCGGTCAGTAAATGGGTCGCCTTTTTCTTCTCTTTCGCTCTTAATCGGTTCACGTTCACCGGCAGAAAGATGGTCGGCTAAAGTAATATAATTTTCATATCTATGATGATTATTAATTGCAGAACTTATTATTTGTTTTTTATCTTCATCAAATACAGGGCTTAATTTCTCGGCAAGATTTTTTTGAAACCATTCCACGCCCCAATGCTCGTGGTTCTGCTGTTTGGGATTATCGCTTGCTCTCTGGGCAAACTTACCAATATCGTGCAACAAAGCACCGAGAATTACTGCTTCTCTCTCGTTATTATTCTGAGACATTTTTTCCCTTACCTGTTTTTATCTTATATTTTCCTAAACCGAAAGTGCAGTTTTTACCGATATGTGTGTATTCACCTAAAGTCAATAATGGCAGGAAAGGTTTAAAGTCCCCTTCGTAAACAACATCACCAACAAAGCCACCTAATTTCATTCTTATATCCTGCCTTGAAGAATACCGTTCCCAGTCAACCCAGTTCAGGTTTGACTTTTTAATAATACTATTTCTTGATAATGAAATCAAGTTTTTATAGTCTAATTCTAACTGTTTACCACAATAGAAATACATTAATGACGAGATTCTGCGCAATAGTGTCCTCATTATTATATGGAATTCTGGTTTATCTATGTAATGTCCTTCATACTTAATTCTCGTTGGGGTAATGAAAGACAGGTGTAATGTGTTAATCCCTGCAAACCGGATAAAATCAAGAAGAGTTGTGGTATCAGTTTTGTTAATTGTTTCCGTAGCACCATCATAAACAATAGCCCCGTTTTCATCAGTTATTTGTTTAAGTTTAAACTTACCTCTGTTTTTACCTATTCCGATTTTACCAAGTTGACTGAACGCATAAATCATATATGGTAAATATTCTATGGCTTTCCCAAAAAGAATAAAACTGAATTCCAGTTCATCACCAGGAAAAAATTCTTTTTTTGTTGTTAACGGTGGTTCTATTACGAATGGGCGAGGTATTTCATCAAGGTTACTTAAATTTTCAGCATTTTTTTGTGGAGAACTTTCAAAAATAAACGAGTAGGCGCATTTTTCTTTTAATATACAGGTGTCACATGTAACCTGTCTCTGGATACAACAAACTTTTTTAAATGCAATACCAAATGCACCACGGAAAGTTGACCCTTTGTATGCTGGTAATGACAGGTTATCTTCAGCAATTATTTTGATAAGAAATTTTGATATAGTAAAACTTTTTAGAATATCTTCTTGTGTCATACATCAACCAATCTGTGGCAACCCAAACCTGCCGCCGTATTGCCGCTGAAGGGCAGATTTCAAAACATGGTTTTCCGGTTTTGAAAGAAACCTATCGCTGTTGACTATTTCCTGCACACAGGTTTTTGTCTTATTGATAATATCTCCATCAGTTACTAAATTCCCTATTTTCAAATCTAACAAGCCATGCTGCTGTGTACCAAAAAACTCGCCGGGACCACGCATTTTGAGGTCTTCTCTGCCAATTTCAAATCCGTCATTGGTGGAGACAAGTATCTCTATTCGTTTTTTTGCTTCTTCTGTCTTAAGTTCACCTAAAAGGAAACAGACTGAATGTTCTTTACCCCTACCTATACGACCGCGCAGCTGGTGCAGTGTCGCCAAGCCAAACCTGTCAGAATGTTCAATCACCATAACAGTTGCATTGGGCACATCAATTCCTATTTCAATTACTGTCGTAGTAATGAGTATGTCATATTTACCATTCCGGAAGTCAATCATTATTTTTTCTTTTTCAGAACCTTTGAGCTGACCGTGCAAAAGTCCTACCGCAAAATCAGAAAATATTTTCTCTGATAATCTCTTTGATTCCTGCACCGCTGCTTTTAATTCTATTTTGTCTGACTCCTCAACCAGTGGAAATACGATGTATGCCTGATGACCATTGCTGACTTCTTTTTTTACAAATTCATAAGATTCCCGTTCTGTAGCATACTTTGTTGTTATGGGCTGTCTGCCGGGTGGCATTTCTTCTATCACAGATACATCCAGGTCGCCGTATAATGTAAGCGCTAAAGTACGAGGTATGGGTGTCGCTGTCATAACCAGAACATCGGGACTAAACCCTTTCTCCCTTAGAATTTTTCTCTGAATAACGCCGAATCTGTGTTGTTCATCAATTACTATTAAAGATAAATTTTTGAACTCTGTTTTCTGCTCAATAATAGCATGGGTCCCTATTATTAAATCAATCTCGCCTTCAGCAAGTTTTTGCTTAATTGATTTCTTATTCTTAGCGCTTGTTGAACCCACAAGTAATTCTGTCCTTACGTTTAGTCCCTTTAGGAAATGTTTAATCGTATAATAATGCTGTTCAGCAAGTATTTCAGTCGGCGCCATCAATGCTGTCTGGTAACCATTTTCTATCGCAAGAAGTATTGCGGAAAGCGCCACAACGGTTTTACCGCTTCCAACATCTCCGAGCAACAATCTATTCATAGGAAGGCGGGACTGCATATCCCTGAAAATTTCATTTATTACCTTCTTCTGTGACTTGGTAAAATCAAAACCTAAATTTTGTCTGAAAGGGGACAATAAATGTTTTTTCAACTGGTAACTACATCCTTTATTCTTTTCAACTAACTGCCTCTTTGAGAATTCCATTGCAATCTGTAATAACAGGAATTCATCAAATACCAACTTTACCCGGGCTTTTTCTTTAGATTCATAACTATCAGGAAAATGTATCTGTCTGACTGCATCATTTATAGAAATTAAATTATAACCGGTTATATACTTTTCCGGGACTATCTCTTGAAAATATCTTGAATAAGAAGGCAGGGCAGATTTGATTAATGTGCGGAGGTATCTATTGGTCAAACCCTCGGTAAGAGGATATAACGGCACAATTCTGTTTGTATGAATGAGGTCAGCATCATTTCCTGTTAATAGTTCATACTCTTCAACATTAAGCTCCTGGACCCCGCGAAACTTCTCTACTTTACCATGGAGTATCACTCTGTTACCGGAACGAAAATCTTCTTTTAACTTCTTGAACACATCATACTTATAACTATGTTTTCTATAAAAAACAGCATATACCACACCCGTAGAGTCTGATACCGCAGATTTGAACACTTTAAGTTTTGGTCCTACTGACATAAGATTACTGACTTCAACCTTACATGAAATAGTTATTACTTCCCCGTATTTAAGTTCAGCAATTTTTTTGTATTGTCTCCTGTCCTCATAATCACGGGGGAAAAAAGTCAGAAGGTCATAGACAGTATAGATTCCAAGTTTACCTAAAATCTCTGCTCTTTTAGGTCCGACTGTTTTTAGATATTTGACAGACTTAGTCAGATTTTGTATCATACTGGAGTTTACCATAGTTTAAATATCGGAGGAATTGCATATGTCTTTTAGATGTGTCGTCTGTGGCAAAGGTCCCAAAAGCGGTAACGCAGTCAGCCATTCAAGAAGAGCTACCCGGAGAGTTTTCCGTCCAAACTTACAGAAAATACGTATAATACTCAACGGAAACGTATCCCGTGAATACGTGTGTACAAACTGTATAAAATCCGGTAAAGTCAAAAAACCCGCGGTTGCTGCTGCCTCAAAGTAATGCCCCCGCTCCCGAACGGAATACATTATGCACTCAATTGCGAAAGCCAAGCCCCTGCTTGAACTACTCCGATATTATTTATTTCTTTATCATGGCGGATATTATGTACCAATTGCACGGCATTAATTTGAGAATATCTCTCTTTAAAATATTTCAGATTTTCGCTTATGGCACTATCAGAAAGTTTTACTTCAATAAAATGAGTTAAAGCGTCTTTTTGGGCTATTGCAAAGTCAACTTCCTTTCCATCTTTAGTGCGAATATAATGCAAGGATATATCTGTACCTTTTGCATCGTGTAGATATTGAACATGTTTAAGCAGACATACAGCCACAGTGTTTTCCAAATGCACACCTTCGTCCCCATCCACATATCCGCTATCATAGAAATATATTTTCGGCTCTTTCAATATTGACCTTGCTATATTACGATGATATGGTCTGATAATGAAAATAATATGCAGGCTTTCCAGAATATCAATATATTTACGGACCGTATTAGGCGCTATTTGGAGGTCTTCGGATAATGAAACATATGATAATGGCGAACCAATACGTTTGCGGAGCATTTCTAACAAAAGGCGGATTGCGCGAATTTCGTTTATGCGGCTGAAATCCATAATGTCTTCCCGTACAATATCTGTGTAGTATTGTTGACGCCAACGTTGGGCATGTTCGTCTGACGAAGAGAGAAACGGTTCTGGAAAACCGCCCAGCCTATTTAATGCAGAAACTGCCTCATATGGTAGCATAGTGGACAACTCCTTCACTGAAAGTGGGTTAAGTCGGTAAAAAAAATACCTGCCTGCTAGTGAATCACCAGTCTGCCTAAAAGTATCTAATCTGGCACTTCCTGTAACAAGAAATGTTTGATTATCGCTTCGAGTATCAAATGTACCCTTCAGGTAATTTTTCCAGTTCTTCATTTTATGAAGCTCGTCAAGGATTATCAGTTCTGTATTGAGAGGCCATTCGCGATTTCGTATGGTTTTTGCATCTTCTATATCATCATTATTTAAATATATTGTTTTCTTGAATTCCTGTTGTATGCTTTTTGCAAGAAAAGTTTTTCCCACTTGACGAGGTCCAGTAATAAGCACCATTTTTTTCTTTAAATCGTTAATTATTGTTTTGTATAGGTATCTTTTCATAGTTAACATTATTGCATATTATTGCAAAATAGTCAAGTCCATTATTCAATATGTTGCGTTTTAGTCGCCATCAAGCAAGGCGGGTTTGTCATTCTGATCCCGCCGTGGCGGGAGAATAATCTCGGTGTAAATTCCGTGAAGAATCTTAATTAAGTGTTGTGTCCCGGAATTTTGCGTATAATACTCAACGACAATGTATCCTGTGAATACGTGTGTACAAACTGTATAAAATCCGGTAAAGTCAAAAAACCCGCGGTCGCTGCCTCAAAGTAACTGCTTCACCAAGTCTGGCACCGTTTACCGTTACTTCTAATTTTGAACTATTACTTATGGATTTATTATAAGTCAAGGTTTGATATTATTATAAATTGAACTCACGAAATCAAAACAGTAATTGGCTTCTTTTTCTGTAATGATTGCATCTGAAAAGTATAAATCCTTGTTTCGGTTTTTCCTCATAGTATCACCTAATACTAGAATTTCATCATTATTTAGTATTTTACTCAATGTTTCAATTATTTTAATATGATGCCCGGAACGACTTTTAACCCTGTAGCCTGTTTTTGCTATACAATAAATGCCAATCTTTAATAAAGCCATATATGTGAAATGAAACTTAATTTCCGGCTCATTGTTTTTACCGGCAAGTTTTAAATTACGACCGGCTGAAACATAGTGTTTTTCAAGTTCTTTTTTAGAATACGGCTGTCTTGTAAAAAAGTTTTTATCTAAATTCATAATATTTTTATGGTTTTTTTATTAAATATACCTCTAATAAACTGGTCGCGATTATTCTTTTTTTCTTTGATTTCTTTCTTTGTCATATTTACGGCATTGATTTCACACCCTGTGTTTTTCTGAATTTTATTTAATTGTCTTTGTGTCACCATTATATCATGATCACCTACAATTAACAAATCTATGTCGCTATCGGCACGGTAATTATTATTCGGGTATGAGCCAAAAATATAGACTTCCTCAATTCCTCTTATATTCCTAAGAACATCTTTAAGAAAAATTTCTATCCCGGCATTTTTTAAGAATATTTTTTTATATCCGGAATATAAAGAATTTTTTCTGTTTGCGCTAAAGTATCTTTCTTTACCTGAAAATTCGCTTTTAAGTACCCCCGTATGTTCTAATTGCAGTAAATACCTATACACATTTTTAGTGTCTTCTTCTATTTGTCTTGCTAATTCATTAATATAATACTTTTTTTGTTCATTTAAGAAAAAACGATTAAGAATCTTTCTTAAAATGCGTGATTTGAAACTAAGGTTCATCGTGGTATCCTTATACCATAATCATGGTATAATTTTACCATAATTACGACAGGTTGTCAATGGGTGCGCGAAAAATCCTTTCTTTAATTAGGGATATTTACGGTAAACGAAAAAGAGATTGAGACACTTCCTTTATTCTGCCCCAAACATTTAATCTGCGGAAGGCTTCGGCATAAAGAACACCGCACTGTAATCCCCTGAATTTAGCCATAATCTCCAGAAAATTAGTAACCTCGGCATTATGGTGTCCTTTAAGCCATTTATACTGACTTTTATGGCATAGTAACATTTTTTTCTTAATATTAATAAAATCTGTTATATCTACGTAATCAGTAGGTTCAAATCCTATTCCTGCCATCGTGTCAAGATAAAAAACAGGAACTATTGGTTCATGGACTTTGTATTTGGTTTTGTAAAGCGGCAGTGTTGCCGTGAATACAGCATCAAATACTAACTGGCTGGTTATTACATGGTCAGGCATATAATCGTTCGGACTGTGTGTAAATATCAGATTCGGTTTGGAATGCCGTATTATATCTACAACTCTTATTCTCATTTCTTTTGTCGGGTATAAATCCAAATCTCCTGCTATTGGACCTAATGCTTCTGCTCCGACTAATTTTGCTGCTGCTTTTGATTCCTTATCCCGTATTTTTGCTAATTCTTCCGGTTTTATATTCCTCCCGCCCATATCACCATTACACAGATGAGCCATAAATATTTTATGACCTTCTTTGCTATATTTAGCCAATGTTCCGGCACATAAAAACTCTAAATCATCCGGATGTGCACCTACTGCTAAGATTCTCATGATATTCCTCCAATCAATTACATTCGGCTACAAGAGGACCTGCCAATTCTTTCAAGAAGAATAATTTACCGGGTAATGTGGGCATAAAACTTGATGGAACCCACATGTTAGGCCCGTATCTCAAAGTCACCCATAAACTCATCCCCTGCCACATCATCCCACGGCCCAACGAACCATCGCAGCCGCCTATTATTTTATCTGCTTTCAAAAATATGCCGGGACCTATTGTATTGGCATAACAGGGAACAAGTGTTGTTCTACTTTTGAAACTTGTAATGGCATTCTGTTCTATAGTCAAGGGATGCAGCTTTGCACCAAGCCGGTAGTTTTGTTTCTTCCACTGCTCTACACCGGAAAACTCTCCTGCAAAATGAGGTTCCCAGAAAGCTATGTGAAACATTCGTCCTATACCGAATATAACTACTAATTTAGCCCCCTCAGATTTAAGTTTGTTTATTTTGTCCGGATAAGCGGGTAAAAGTTTCTTTGTCGCAAAATTCCTCTGGTTTTTCGGTATTGTTAATCTACCTAAAGGGTTATAAAATGCTTGTTCCATGGCATTTTGAAATGCCCCGGGATCACTCGGAGGCAAAGTATTTCCTTTTGAATCACTCCATTCATCCATATTAAATCCATATACATGTTTACAGTCAACATTCCATTCTTTCAGGAAATATACTATCCATTTGTACATACCCATCGGACCCACGGGCAGAATAAGTATCAGTTTCTCATCGTTATCTTTTGCTGTTTTGATAGTGTGGGCTATTTCATGTCCCATCAGAGTTTCAAACTCTTCCAGAGTATTGCAGGAAACCAGCTGAAAATCCTCGTCCCACCAACTCTGGCGTTTAGTAATTGACTGAGGCGTATTGCTACAGCACCTGTCGATTTTCTTCAGGTCCCATCCTTTAGGAAAAAATTTCTCCAGTAACGAGCCTTTTAAAGTAGTTATAAGGTCTATTTTCATGATTCCCCCAATTTAAAATTGTAGTGTAATCAAAGGACTATCGGCACAGAGATTAAATTCTGCAGGTGGTATCATCTAACTTTTATTGAAAAAATCACCAAATGTGCGGAATTAAACAACAGCTTCCTTTTCAGGAAGAAATTCAATTTTAACACCATAAGGCTTCTTGTCGGAAAGACAATCTATATAGAAAGATAAATCCTCATTGGCCGTATCAAATCTCTCGTTTTCATCATGTAATAACGATAATGCAGTAACAGCATCTTCAATTAAAATCTGTTCTGTAGAAAATCTCTCTTTTGACAATACCTGAATAGCCCATTGTGAAATTTCTTTTTTAGTAACTTTACCATTAAGATAATTATTGATTTTACTAATAACTTCTTCTTTAGTTACCATAGTTCTTTCACCTCTCTTATTGAAAGTTTTCCCTTATAGTCAAGGGATCTACTATTAGGTTCTTCATGTGGACCATAGATAGTTGGATTACCCATGATTAAAAAATTTATACCTCAAGACATCTAAAGTTTTCAAATAAGAACCACATTGTATTTCTTAATAATTATAGCAAATTTTCATTGTATTTCAAAATCCTTGAAGGTTAAGGCTAAATATATTGCTTTAACACTAATTACCAATATATTTCCAAGTTCTTCAAATAAGATAAGTTGGACTTAAATTAATCCTTGCAGAAATAATAGGGATGGAGCGACTCGTATTCCTTCTTTTGTTTGATAATCTCGTTTTCCGGTAGCATGAATTTGCCATGCGTCTGCCTGAGGAAATTTCCTTTTTAAATATATCAGGGTTTTATTTAGTTCATCGTCTGACCATTTGCATTCAACAAACAGAAACGGTTTATTATCCTCCGTCACTACGAAGTCCACTTCTTTTCCTTCTATATCTCTGAAATAACGCAGTTCAATGTTCCTGCCTTTAGTATCTTCTTCATAATGCACCCATTTAAGCAGATGTGACGCCACCATGTTTTCAAAACGTCGTGGCATATCCTGAACCAAAGACCAATCAAAATGATAATGCTTCTGCTCTTTTTTAACAGCCCGTATTTTCGGAGAGCCCAGCGGCATAAGGCGAAAAACAGCATATAGTCGTTCAAGTATATTCATCCATTTAGACAGTGTTTTGTGACTTATTTGCAAATCTTCACGTAAAGCATTCAGGGAAAGAGGGCTGCCCACAAGTTCGGGAAGCCTTATGATAAGTAATTCAAGATTTCCTATGTCCTGCACCCGCTCCAAAGATAAAAGATCTTCACGAACCAGACGGGTTCTATATTCTCTAGACCATCTTTTTGCTTCAACTTTAGATTTGCCCAAAAACGGTTCCGGAAAACCACCTAACTCCAGAAGTTCCATAAAATTATTCTGGCTTTTAATAGCAAGTTCTGCAACGGAGAGAGGGTGCAAACGCAAAAAATGATACCTTCCTTGCAAAGAATCTCCTCCGAAACGGTAGAAATCTAATCTTGCGCTTCCGGTAACCAGTATTTTCTGATTTCCATGTTGCAAATCATATAAACCTTTTAAATAGTTTCTCCATGACCTGTATTTATGTATTTCGTCAAATACAAGCATTTCGCCTGGCGGAAGTTCCCCTTTCAATATTTTTTCTCTGTGTTGCGATATATCCCAGTTCAGGTAGTTTTGCTTATCTTTTAGAATTTGAAGGGCCATGGTGGTTTTTCCAACCTGCCGGGGTCCGCCGAGAAAAACCATTTTTTTCTTTAAATCCCTTATTATTTGTTCATTAAGATATCTTTTCATAATTGCCTAAATTATACAATTATTTTAACTATTTGTCAAATTTACACCGTTGTATTTTTGACCATAGTATAAATTACTCGGTTAAATCCTGCAGGCGAGAATGTTTTTCAAGGGTTACGAAGTCATTGCGAATCCCGATTCTGTGTATCGGGGTGTGGCAATCTCATATTTCTATCTGTCACGTTGTCATTCTGAGGAATGAAATGACGAAAAATCTCAGTGTAAACTCCTTGAAGAATCTTAATTAAGTGTTGTGTCCCCAAAATTCGTTAGTAGCCTAATATTTCAAGGATGGATTTGAAATCTTTATATATCTGAGGGTATTTTTTGTGTATGTAATCGTTTAGTTCAGTGATACGCCAGATTTTTTTCACCAATCTGTGGGTATTATTTATTTCTTCTGTTAAATTTTTATGGAGTTTCCTCAGGTTGTCAAGTTCTTCAGCCAGCACACCTATGTTTTCTTTTAATCTTTTGACAACCTTTTTGGAAATACCGTCTCTCGGTGTAAGTCTATGCCCGCGATATAATTTGACAGTAGGATCAGTTATGGGTATATTCAAAGATTTTAAAGTCTGAACAACCTGAACCTGCTCTTCATGGGGCAGAGATGTCAATCTTCCGGCTGTAGTCTTAGAAATTTCTTCCTTGTCCATCATTTCTTTGACTTCAGGAGCAAGGTTTTTTCTCGAACTTATTCTATATAACTGGTCAACAGTCTTCCCTGTTGCTTCTGCAATTTGTTCTAATGTCAGGTTCCCTTCTTCACATACTTTTTTTAGCGCTTCCGTTTCTTCTGATGGCAGTAAGTCCTGCCTCATTTCATTTGCTGAAAAGCCCAGTTCTGTTATCCTGTCTAAATTGTTTTCGTTTATTTCTTTTTTGATAATACAGGGGAATTCTTTTATTTTTGCTCTTGTGCCTGCAACATACCTTCTGTTTCCGTCAACTATTAAATAATCGTCACCGGATTCCGTTACTAATAACGGCGTAAGTATGCCCTGCGATTTGATTGAATTCTCCAGCAGGTCAAGATTATATTCAAATGTCCTGCTTTCAATGTCAGCGCGGATTATTTTGTTGGGTTTTAATTTTTCTGCCGGGATAAGAACAATTTTTTCTTCTGTTTTATCAGCCATTTTGGTTATTTGCTTTACCATTTCAAAGACAGATGGTAAATTTTCATTTTGTTTACAAAAACAGGGTCTTTTTTGAGTTTCTCTAAATTCGGAGTAAGGGCTTCTCTCCTGCTGTATGCTATTTCAATAAGTTCCCTGTATTGTTTGAGTTCTGAACGGATTTTTTCTATTGACTTTCGCACATCTTCAGTGTTTTTATCTACGGTTTTTACCAATGCCCTCTGGTATCTTTGTTTATTTACCTTGTGTTTTGTGAATACGTCAAGTATATCGTCCTGCACGTTCTTTCTCTTGAACTTTGAAGCAATATCCCCTGATATTGACGCCATATTTTTATCAAGTGTCTGCCTGAGTTTTTCCGAACCATCAGAAATTACTGCATATAATTTTCGCACATAAGATTCGCTCATGCCAAGGTGTCTGGATACTTCTTTAACAGATAAACCGCATTCGTCTATCAACCTTGATATGTTTATTGCCTTGTCTTTAGGACTCATATTTACTCTCTGCAGGTTTTCTGTCAACCACTGTAAAAGCACCTGCTGGTCATCAATACCTTCTATAATCTGAGCAGAAATTAACAGCCATCCCAATCGTTTTGCTGCCCGTAATCTTCCTTCGCCAAAAATAAGAGTATATCTTCCCGATTTTTCCTTACGGACACGGATTGGCTGGATTATTCCCTGCTGTTTAATGTTGGATGTCAGCTGGCTAAATTCTTCTTCACCGCGGTCGCGGTGATGCGGAATGTCTATTGCATTTACCGGTATTTCTTCAAAATTCATAAGTCTCGGCTCAAAGTATTAGAACCGTCCCCATTCTTTATATCAACTGGAGTTGGTGCAGCCTTTTATATAACCCTTCCTTGCTGAATAACTCCTCATGCGTTCCTATATCAACAATTTTACCTTTATCAAGAACAATAATGCGGTCGGATTTCTTTACCGTGGCAAGCCTGTGGGCAATAAGCAGGACTGTCCTGTTCTCCATAAGTTTTTCCAAGGCTTCCTGAACTAATTTTTCCGATTCAGCATCAAGCGCGCTCGTCGCTTCGTCAAGGATAAGTATGCGGGGATTCCTGATTACAGCGCGGGCAATCGCAATACGCTGTTTCTCCCCCCCGCTCAACAATACGCCCCGCTCACCGACAACAGTATCATATCCCCGGGACGTTTTCATGATAAACTCGTGTGCATTTGCCGCAATAGCAGCATTTATTATATCCTGCTCACTGGCATCCTGTTTTCCGTAAGCAATGTTATACTTCACAGTCTCATTAAACAATATTGTTTCCTGAAGCACAACGCTCATCTGGTCATGTAAAGATTTTAGAGTGACATTACGAATATCATTCCCGTCAATGTAAACCGCACCTTCTGAAGTATCGTAAAACCGCAATAATAAATGTGCCAGTGTGGTCTTACCTGAACCTGAAGGACCGACAAGGGCAACAATTTCACCCGACTTTATTCCAAAACTTACATTTCCAATAACCTTATATTGAGGGTCATATCCAAAACTTACATTCTCAAATTTTATTTCTTTTTCAAATAAAGGTAATTTGGACGCGGAGGGTTTTTCTATGACAGTCGGTTTTTCGTCAAGTAATGCAAAGACCCTTTCACTTGCTGATAACCCCTGCTGTATCATCGGATTTAATTGTGCGAAATTGCGTAAAGGCTGGTAAATAGAAAATGCTGTACCAAAAAAAGCAAAAAAAGAACCTGCAGTCCATATACCCAATATCACTTCCCTGCCGGAAAAGAACAAGACTGCTGTAATGGCTATTGCACCTATAAATTCCATAACCGGTGAAGAAACTGCATCGGTTTTTACAAACCGCATCATCACATCATAGAATTTTTTATTGGTTACTTTAAACCTCTCAATTTCCGTGTCTTCCCTGCTGAATGCTTTTGTAATTCTTATCCCGCTCAACGAATCCTGGAGGTTGTCATAGATATATGCCATCTGTTTCTGTCCATGACGCGAAAAACTTCTCAACCTCTGACTGAATTTTATTATAGGTATTGATGCCAGCGGGAAAAAGACCAGTCCTATCAATGCATAGTCCCACCGCAGATAGAATAAAACTCCTATTAAAACAATAACCGTCAGTCCATCGCAAACACAGGTTGCAGGTACTTTATTTAAGGCGGTCTGGATTGCAGATATATCATTTGTCAACCTGGAGACTATCTGACCGGTAGCATTTTTTGAATAGAAGCCAATTGAAAGTTTCTGTAAGTGTTCGTATGCATCAATGCGCAATTTTATAGAAATGCGCTGACCGATGTATGACATAAGGTAATTCTTTGCATAATTCAATAAGCCCAGCAAAAGATATATAGCGGGTACGGCAATTATAATCCAGTAAAGCATCTTACCATCTTTTGCAATAAAAACCTTATCTATCAATGGTTTTATCAACAAGCGTGATAGACCATTGAGTGCTGATACGCCCATCATACAGATAATCGCCAGTATAAATCTTTTTGAATATATTTTTAAGTATTCAAACAACCGCTGGTTTGTTTTCATAATATTCTCTCAACAATCATCTTTGCTGCACGGTCTGATACGCCTTCCCTACCCAGCAGATTCCTTAACTCCAGAAATTTCTTTTGGGTTTCCGTCACCAGATTTTTATCAGTCAGGAATTTCCCGGCAATGTTTTTTATATCCTCGGGTTTTGCTTTATCCTGTATCAGCTCAGGCACGATTTGCTGTTTAAAAATCAGATTAACAATAGCAGCATTTTCTACCTGTATCATTGACTTAACCAGGTAATACATCAACCGGGGAAGTCTATACATTACTACCATTGGAATGCCTAACAGTGCATTTTCCAATGTAGTGGTGCCGCTCACGCCTATAGATAAACTGATTTTCTTTCGTGCAGTATAATTACTGTCGTCATAAACAATTTCAACGGATTTGTCCGCAGGACTATCTTGTTTGTCCGCAGGACTATCTTTTTTGTCCGCAGGACTATCTTGTTTGTCAGATTTATAGCAATCTTTAAGTTTACTCAATCCAAAAATAATAAATTTAGTGTCTTTAAACTCGTCCTGTAACAGTCTCTTTGTCTCAAGCAGTATCGGTAAATTCCAGCCCACCACGGGTTTTCTTGACCCCGGAAAAATACCTATTTTGTTCCTCTCCCCTTGCCTGTCCTGAGCGAAGCCGAAGGAAGGGAGAGGGAAGGGTGAGGGAACAGGCGGAATCAAGTCTATCAATGGATGTCCTACAAAAGTCACCGGCACACCAGCATTTTCATATATTTCTTTTTCAAAAGGGAATATAACCATCATGCGTTCAATAAACTTTTTTATTTTTTCAACCCTGCCAATGCGGGTGGCCCAGACCTGAGGACTTATGTAATAATAAACCGGTATATTCAATGAATGTGCATATTCAGCAATTCTTATATTAAACCCGTAAAAATCCACTAATACGACTATACCGGGTCTTTTGTTTTTTATATATTCTATCCCGTTTTTAAGAATTCCCTTCAACTTAAAATACTGTTTAAAAGGTTCAAAATAACCATGTACGTCCAACCCGACAATGTCATAGAGAAAATTATCGCTAACCTCACCCATCTTTCTTCCGCCGAGTGAAGTAACAAAAATCTCTGGCTGAAATTTTTTTATTGACTTTATTAAATTTGAGCCGTGTAAATCACCCGAAGGGTCACCTGCGCATATAAATATTTCTTTAGCCATGTTTCTGTAATCTCTTCAAAATTTCCAATGCCAGTTCCAGTGCATCACGACCATGTTCACCGCTAACCAATGGCTGTTTCTTGAGGGTAATACAATTTGTAAAATGTTTTAGTTCTTCCTGTAAGGAATTAGCGCGGACTATTTTTTGTTTAACAATTTCAATGTCATCCATGGATTTGGGGTTGGGTATTTTCTTTTTGTATATCCTGATTTTTTGCACCGCATAATCTACTGAAATATATGCATCGGACTGAAAAATACGGAGTTTACGATATTTGCCTATCGTTGCCCTGCTTGCTGATAAATCTGCAATACAACCATTTTCAAATTTAAGACGCACTTTGACTATATCTTCATGCGGTGAAAATATACTTGTGCCAAAAGCTTCGATGTCCTTCACTTTTGACTTAACCAGAAATAATACTATATCCAGGTCATGTATCATCAAATCCAGCACCACGCCCACATCTCCTACGCGGGGGTCATAAGGTCCGAGCCTGTCTGTCTCTATAAATTTCGGGTTATTTATATGTTTTTTTAATTCCTGTATTGCAGCATTGAATCTTTCTATATGCCCGATTTGCAGGATAACATTTTTCTCCTGCGCTAATGAAATTAACTCCTCTGCATGTTCCAGATTTGTAGTAATCGGTTTTTCAATCATACAATGCTTATTATTTAACAAAAATTCCCTGCCAATAGTATAGTGTGTTGTAGTGGGAGTAACAATTGATACTGCGTCAACTTTATCCATTATATCATGATAATCAGTATAACCCTGGACACCGTACTGCTTGCTGATTTTCTCTAACTGTTTTGGAGCCACATCAACAATGCCGATAAGATTAACTTCCTGTATTTCAGAATATATCTTTGTATGATACTGCCCAAGGTTACCAACACCTATAACCGCAATGTTTATTTGTTTCATACGAAAACCCTTTTTTATTCCCCTTTTTATTTTCCCCCTTTGAGGGTGTTAAAAAACTAAGTTTTTAAATTACTTTTGTTCTTTGAAATTAAAGAAATTTACAAAAAATAGCGACAAAAGGCTATGTGTAGAACTTTAGTTAAGAAAAAACTATTATTCCGACGATAGTCCTCCTATGAATTAGCGAATTCTGACTGTAAAATTACCCAAAATATCAAAATCTATAACTTCAACCGAAAGAATAAACATAAGAATATTTAGCTGGGCTAACAAAGAAATTAGTAAATCT
>MNXB01000071.1:20014-44583 GCA_001871125.1 Elusimicrobia bacterium CG1_02_37_114 | reverse complement strand
GAAGCCATTTGAGGAATTTGCGAATCTCATTGATCGTCACTGGGATGGCATTGCAGCCTACTGCAAACCAGAGAACAAGAATAATGTTTCTCTGGGCTTTGTTGAAGGACTCAATAACAAAATCCGGGTGTTTCAGCGCAGAGCATACGGGATCAAAGATCAAGAGTATTTACGGCTCAAAGTACTTACGTGCATGCTTCCAAAACTATCAAAATCATCCACTCAAAAAGGAGAAGAGCCAAAAAAGTAATAAGTGGACAATTATTTAATAAAAGAATTAGAGAGTTTATTAAAAATAGAAAACTTGTTAAGATAAGGATAAACAACATTATGAATGAACCCGATATAGGGACACTTTATAACGAGATATCAAAAAAACAAAAGGAATTAGATAAATTAATGTCAAAAAGGATAGACTCCCTTGAACCCAACCAGGAGTTAAAAAAAACAGCAATAGAATTAACGGTACTTATGAAGGAACTAACCAGATTAATGGTGAAGTAAAATAGTAGAGACACCGTGCCACTCTCAACGCAGATAAAACTACAGGAGAAATACAGAGGGGGGTGAAAGATTATGTGGACACCTGTGATTGGAGAAAATGCCGGGAAAGTCTGGCAGATTTTACGCGGGAAAGGGAAGATGAATATCAGTGCTATTAAAAAAGCTACCGGGCTTGACGATAGAAAGTTATATATGGCTCTGGGATGGCTTGCGAGGGAAGGAAAGGTAAGGTTTGAACAACAACGGCAACAGATTCTAATAAGTCTGACAGGTTTATAAAAACTAAAATATCGTAACAAAGAATACTTGATTTTTTTTACTTATTGTTGTAAAATCTTATCTTAATTTGTAAGATAAGTATATTTAATTCGAATTCGTCCCAATGAATTGGGACGCTACATTTTTGGACGATTTTTTGTATGACAAAAATATTAATTACAAATGATGACGGAATTTTAGGCGTAGGCTTAGAACCTTTGGTTAAGGAAATTTCTAAAATAGCAAAGGTAACAGTTGTTGTCCCTGACCGTGAATATTCTGCTTCAAGCCATTCCTTGAACCTGAACCAGCCTGTTAAAGCAAGGAAAATCACCCGAAACACATATGTTTTAGGCGGTACTCCGGTAGATTGCGTGAGGTTTGGAATACTGAAATTATGCAGAAAGAATAAACCTGACATTATCATTTCGGGAATAAATTTTGGCTCCAACCTCGGGCAGGACGTAATATATTCAGGAACGGTTGCTGCCGCCCGTGAAGGATTAATGCTGAATGTTTCCTCATTCTCTATTTCATTGGTCAGCCTCAATGGTAAAAACTTCTCTACAGCAGCAAAGTTCGCTTCTAAACTAACAAAAATTATATTGAATAATAAATTAGTAAATTCCAGGAGAATTCTGTTTAATGTCAATGTCCCTGATATACCTTTGAAAAAAATCAGAGGCGTAGAAATAACCTCACTTGGAAAGAGGACATATACTAATGTGGTTGTATCAAGATTTGACCCGGTCGGATTGGAATATCACTGGCTTAAGGGACCGCTGCCAAAATCAATAGGCAAAAATATACCGGGGACAGACATTAACGCAATTATGAACGGTAAAATTTCCATTACACCTTTGAAGATTGACACTACGGATAAAGAGATGCTAAATAAACTTAAAGGATTGAAATTTACGGATGGAATTTAAACAGTTTTTCCCGAATAATGCAGTTGATATTTAGCGTCTTTGGTTAGATAGTTTGTTCCTTTATCTAAAATATGATTTGCCCAAATTGTAAAATAGATAATGTATAATTACGCATAAAGCGTAACGCTAAAAGCGTAACGCAAACAGAAGCGGAGTTTATCTAATGGAAAATCCATTTATTTACGGTGAAATAGTAACAGGTAAAAATTTATGTGGCAGGGAGAAGGAAATAAAAGAGTTGTCAAGGGATATAGAAAACAGTCAAAAGGTTCTACTGTTTTCTCCAAGAAGACATGGCAAGACATCACTATTAAAAGATATTTTGATATGTCTTGACAGAAAAAAATATTTTCCTATATATGTTGATTTATATCCTGCGTTAACGGAAACTGATTTTATAAGGCTATTGGCAAAAGCATTTTCAAGAGAAATTACCGCTCCGGTAGAAAAAACAATAAATATATTTAAGGAAACTTTTAGATACCTGACACCCAAATTATCTTTTAGTATAAATAAGGAAGGGAATATGGAGTTTGATGTTTCCATAGAAAAACGCGATATAAGTCCTGTTCTGGAAGATATGCTTGAAGGAATAAATACATATATTGAAAAAAATAGAAAGAAAGGAGTGATAATATTTGATGAATTTCAGCAGATAAGTTATTTTGAAACAGATAAAATTGAAAAGGAATTGAGGTCTCAGATGCAGACCCACAGGAATGTTTCTTATATATTTTCCGGCAGCAAGAGACATATACTGATGGATATGTTTGCAAATCCAAATAAACCTTTTTATAAAAGCACAAAACATTTTCTGATAAATAAATTAAAGGTAGAAGATATATTCAAATTTATTAAGAACAAATTCCTTGATACTAAAATAAAAATACAGGATAATTTTATAAATGAAATCATTGATGTTTCAGAATGTCATCCTTTTTATTTCCAGTATATCTGCCATGAAATCTGGGAGATGTCATTCTCAAATCATGAAGTATTGCCTGACTATCTGGATAAGGCGGTAGAAAAGATAATGGAACGGGAAACTTCAACTTATGATAATGTCTGGAGTTTACTGACTGTAAAACAGAAAAAAGTACTTATTGCATTATCAAAAATAGAACCGTATGAGAAGATTTTTTCTCATGATTTTCTGGTGGAACATAACATAGGACCTGTTTCAACACTGCAGAGGATATTAAAGGGATTGGCAAAAAAAGAATTGATAGATAAAAGTAATGGCAATTATGAAATGCTTGATATAATTTTCAAGAAATGGCTTCAAAAGGTATACTAATATGAAATTCAAACTTGTTTCTGATTTTAAACCTGCGGGTGACCAGCCGTTTGCAATAAAAGAACTTGCCGAAGGTGGAATTAAACAGGACAAGAAGCATCAGGTTTTGCTCGGTGTTACGGGTTCGGGTAAAACTTTCACCATGGCGAATGTAATAGAGCAGGTGCAGAAACCCGCGCTGGTTATTTCACACAATAAAATACTTGCTGCACAGTTGTATGCAGAATTTAAACAGTTTTTTCCGGATAATGCGGTTGAATATTTTATTTCTTATTATGACTATTATCAGCCGGAAGCATATGTCCCGCAGACCGACACGTACATTGAAAAAGATGCCTCAATAAATGAACACATTGACAGACTGCGTTTAAAAGCCACTTCTTCATTAGTTGAGAGGCAGGATGTTATCGTTGTAGCATCGGTTTCATGTATTTATAATATAGGTTCGCCTTCTGACTATAAAGATTTGTGTGTATTTATTGAAAAGGGCAGGACCAAAAATCGCGAAGTTCTATTGCAGGAACTGGTTGACATCCATTATGAGCGCAACGACATAGCTTTTTCCCGCAGCAAGTTTCGTGTCCGGGGAGATATAGTTGAAATCTGGCCCGCATATTTAGAGACGGCACTGAGAGTTGAATATTTCGGCGACGAAATAGAGAAAATCGCTGAAACAAATCCTTTGACGGGAAAAGTTTTGAATGAAAAACAGAAAGTGTACGTCTATCCCGCAAGCCATTTTGTTGTCACAAAGCCAAAATTTGAAGACGCATTAAAATTTATTGAACAGGAACTGGAAGAGAGAATAAAATTTTTCAAAGAACATGATAAACTGATTGAAGCGCAGCGTATTGAACAGCGGACGAGATATGATTTGGAAATGATGCGTGAAACAGGATTCTGTCATGGGATAGAGAATTATTCAAGGCATTTGAGCGGACGTAAACCAGGGGAACGGCCGGGCTGCCTGATAGATTATTTTCCCGAAGATTTTTTGATTATAATTGATGAATCACATGTCACGATTCCTCAGATTTATGGTATGTATGAAGGTGATTTTTCCAGAAAACAGACCCTTGTTAACTACGGGTTTCGCCTGCCGAGTGCACTTGATAACAGACCTTTAAAATTCGCTGAGTTTGAAAGTTTAGTGAATTACGTTCTCTATGTCTCCGCCACGCCCGCTGAACATGAGATAAATAAATCTCATAACAGAGTTATTGAACAGATAATACGTCCGACCGGACTCGTTGACCCTGAAGTCGTTGTGAAGCCGACTGAATCACAGATTAACGATTTAATAAAAGAAATCGTGATTCGCGCCGAACGAAAAGAAAGGGTGCTTGTCACAACATTGACAAAACGTATGGCAGAAGATTTAACCGGATATCTTCTGGAAAAAAAATTGAGAGTCAGGTATTTGCATTCTGAAATAGACGTACTGACAAGGATAGATATATTGAAGGATTTAAGAAAAGGAAATTTTGATTGCCTGGTCGGGATAAATTTATTGCGTGAAGGGCTTGATTTACCCGAGGTGTCGCTTGTTGTAGTTCTGGATGCCGATAAGGAAGGATTTTTACGGTCAGAGACAGCCCTTATACAGGTTTGCGGACGTGCTTCAAGAAATGTCAACGGCAGTGTGATTTTATATGCCGATAATATCACCGGTTCTATGAAACGTGCCTTAAAAGAGATGGATCGACGCAGGCAGAAACAGATGGAGCATAATGAGAGGAATAATATAAAACCCAGAACAATAATTAAAAAAATGTATGAGTTGCAGGAATTCCAGTATAGAGCAAGACAAAAAGTATATGGCTATATTCATGAGGATACTTCAGAGTATGTTACTAAAGAGAATTTACCGGGATTAATAAAAACCTTTGAAAAGGAGATGAAAACCGCAGCTGATAGTCTGGATTTTGAACTCGCAGCTGTTTATCGTGATATATTAAGGAGTGTTGGGGACGCTACTTGAATTTTGCTACTGGCATGAATGTGTCGTAAATGAAAAAGTAGCAAAATTCAAGTAGCGTCCCCAGAACGTTATGAAATTGGATACAAATGAAATTAAAACATTAGTTAGAGATGCTATTGAGGAGGATGTCGGTTCAGGAGATATTACCTCAAGAAATCTTATCCCACCGACAGAGGAAGCCACCGCAAGAATTATAGCACGGAGTAACGGCATAGTTTCAGGTTTGGCAGTCGCAAGGCAGGTGTTTAAAACCCTTGACAGAAAATGTATCTGGCGGGCGAAATTGAGTGATGGAGATAGTGTCAGGAAAGGTCGTAGTATTGCAATAGTGAAAGGGCTTGCAAGGGCAATACTTGCGGGTGAGAGGACTGCATTGAACTTCCTTCAGCATATGAGCGGTATTGCCACCCTGACGCACAGGTTCGTCCGGAAGGCAAGATATACTGAAACAAGAATTTATGATACACGTAAAACCTTACCGGGGTTGAGAGTAATTGAAAAATATGCAGTTAAGTGTGGGGGTGGATATAGTTTTCGCAAGGCTCTTTATGATATGGTTCTTATAAAAAATAACCACCTGAAAATTTGTAAACAGTTAGGTCTGCCGTTAGACCATGTAGTCAGAAATTTAAGAATAAAAGTCCCCCGGGGGATAGATATTGAAATTGAAGCAAGGACAATCAGGGAAGTTGAACTGGGTATAAGGGCAGATATGGATATTATTATGCTTGACAATATGGACTACAATACGATTAAAAAGGCAATTTCTATTATAAGAAAATCAGGAAAACCTATTGAAGTAGAAGTTTCAGGAGGTATAAATCTTAAAAATGTTGAAAAGATAGCGAAATTTAAAATTGATAGAATTTCGGTCGGTGCATTAACCCATTCAGCACCGGTCCTGGACGTTGCACTGGAAATTATCAGTGTGGATTGAATATGAATTCTTTAATCCTGGAAAAAACTGCCCTGGCTTTGACGAAAAATAGTTTTGAACCCTGGGCTATTGACAAAACAGAAATTATAAAGTAGAATTTATAAGCAAAAAAATTCAATACAAGGAGGGGTGCAATGTCAGACATAATGGTTGTAGCAAGTAAAGTAAAAAAGGTTGTTAAAGAAACAGGGCTCAGGTCAAGTTCGGGTTATTTAGAAGCATTATCAAAAAAAGTCGGAGAATTGATAAAAGCATCTACCGATAAAGTAAAACAGGAAGGCAAGAAAAAAACACTCGGTGCCGAAGATTTGTTATAAATGAGATAATCCTGCGGATAAAATGGAATAACATTTCTGAAATCAAAGGGACACTCTATTCAGGGTGTCTCCTTTTTTCAGGTATCGGGGACGCTACTTGAAAATTGCTACTTTAACTCTGGTAAACTATCAAATATAAAAAAAAAGAATCAGAACCGTCCCCATACTTTCAGGGACTTGACAAAATATAAAAAATTAACTATACTTTAGATATGCAAGGCGAATCTAATGTATTATTTAGATATCTAAGTGCCCACTTGGAATCCCAAATCCGGACGGGGTATTCTTCACTTATTTTGGGACCAAGGCAAGTCGGAAAAACTACTCTGGTACACACCTGTCTTTCCAAAATTAAAAACGTTGTAGAGTATCCCCTGCAGGATCCGGGGCTCCGAATTACTTTTGAAACTGACCCCAGTCGATTAATAAGAGAAATAAGGGCACATAAGGATAAACCTATCGTTTTTATTGATGAAGCACAAAAAGTTCCGGATATTTTCGATTCCGTACAGGTGCTTATAGATGAGAAAAAAGCAAGTTTTTTTCTTACCGGTTCTTCAGCCAGGAAACTTCGGCGTAGTTCCATAAACCTGCTTCCCGGAAGAATAAAGCGATTCCACCTTGACCCACTTCTCTGGGGAGAACTTGGATTACTGGAAAAATGCACCATAGAGGAGATTGCCTTTAAAAATATTAATGAAAGAGTACCGTATTCATTTAATGAAATGCTTGTGTATGGTTCGTTACCGGGTATAGTAAATTTACCCGTGAATGACCGGGCAGATTTTCTTACCTCATACGCACAGATATATCTTGAAGAGGAGATCAGAGCCGAAGCAATAAGCCGTAAGATTGGTGCTTTTTCACGTTTCTTAGAACTTGCAGCAATTGAATCAGGAACAAACCCGAACCTTACTAAAATTTCTAATGAATCGGGTGTCAGCCAGCCGGCAATAAAACAGTTCTATACGATTCTTGAAGATACTCTTGTTATGCATAGGATTGAGCCATATATGAAAAATGCAAGGAAAAGGATTCTTTCGTCACCCCGATATTATTTCTTTGATATCGGTGTCCGTAATGCTCTTGCCCGTATTCCTCTTCATAAAGAAAGCATCAACGCACAGAAGGGTACCTTTTTTGAACATGCGGTAATCCTGGAAATAATACGGCGTATCCATGTGCTGAACAAGAATTATAAAGTATGTTTCTGGCGCACTTCTGGTGGTGCTGAGGTTGACTGCGTGATTGATATGGGTGAAAAAGTTATTCCTATTGAAATAAAAGCCTCCGGGACAGTTTCGTTGAAAGAATTAAAAGGTTTGAAAGTATTCCTTTCCGATTATCATTCAATTGCAAAAAATGGTTATGTGATTACTATGGGGGAACGGAAGGAAAAAATCGGTGACAATATAATCGCAATTCCCTGGTTTGAAATGTGAGTGAGGATGTCTGAGTTACATTTATAATTTGACTGTAATTCCTACCAATTTTACGAAACTATAAAAGCGTTATAAACCCTCTTATTTTTTATTTCTTGACTTTCTTAACTAATAATAAGTATAATAATTACTTATGGGAAAGTTAACTTTCAATGGTCAGGCAGAACCTGCCCCATCAATTGTAATTGAATCTGATGGATTGGATAATCATGTGAAATCTCAGGTGAGAACTTTATGAAAGCACAAACCACTGAATACAGGTTTCTTAGTAGTTGTGTTAAAAAGATTCTCTACGGTTTTGCTTACTTCTTTAGCAACATTTCCCGGGATAGATCTCGTTCCACAATTTGGGCAAATAAACGCTTCCACATTCTCAACATCAGCATAGAAATTGTTCCGTTGAAAATGAATACTCGTTTTTCCAGCAAACATTTTAGTTTTACATTCGGGACATTTTTTTGTCATCTTATCGTCTCCTTATGCGGCCCTTTATCCACTTTTTTGAATTTGGTATATAAACCGTTACAATATCTATATAAGTTTCTGAATAATAGTCAACTACAATATGCAAATATAACTTTGTTTGTAAAGTAGCAAATATTAAACAGCGATTTCTCTCAGGATAATTTTCAATGATTTCACCATTATTTATGGCAAAAAATATATCATCAAAATCTATTCTTTCTTTGAATGACTCAATTAGAGCGTGGTCTTTAACAAAAAATTCACCTATTTTTATAAATCGTCGAATGGTATTTATATCCACAAATTTATTATACATTAAGAAATACATAAAGTCAATAAAAGAACAAAAAGGGGACAGATATAAAAAAGAATCAGAACCGTCCCCATACTTTTTGGGAAAGTTAACTTTCAATGGCGGGTTGCATTTAAAAGAACAGAAACACCGGACTGAAAATAAATCTATCAGGGAATTATCCTTACCCAGGCGGGTTGTTATTCCGTTAAGCCAGCATACCGGACGGCCTTCCGTCCCGATAGTCAGTAAAGGCGATACTGTTCTCTGCGGACAAAAAATCGGAAATTCAGAGGGTAAAATTTCTGCTGTGATTCATTCCAGTATTTCGGGTAAGGTTGTTGACATATGTCTCTGGAATCATCCAATAATAAAAGAACCTGTCACATCAATTGTAATTGAATCTGATGGATTGGATAGTCACATAGAATCTCAGAAAAAATATGCTGATTATTATAGGTATTCTGCTGATGAATTACGTGATGTGATAAAAGAAGCGGGTATTGTCGGAATGGGAGGAGCTGCATTCCCTACCCATGTTAAATTATCGCCACCGACGGAAGTTGATACCATTCTGCTGAACGGTTGTGAGTGCGAACCCTTCCTCACCTGCGATGACAAACTTATGCAGGAGTATCCCAAAGATATTATTGAGGGTTTGAAAATAATGATGTATGTCCTTGATATATATAGTGCAGTAGTTGTTATTGAAGACAATAAAAAGAAAGCCATAGAATCTATCAGCAAAATTATATTTAATGAACCCAATATCAGATTGGAAGTTATTAAAACAAAATATCCGCAGGGCGCTGAAAAACAATTGATTAAAGCGGTGCTCAGGAGAACGGTCCCTTCAGGTAAATTACCTTTTGATGTCGGTGTCCTGGTGCAGAATGTTGGCACAAGTCTTGCTATATGTAATGCAGTCAAGAATGCCAAACCGCTTACTTCACGGGTGGTAACCGTGACAGGCGATTGTATAGAGGAACCCGGAAATTATTTAGTCCGAATCGGTACCATTGTTTCGGATTTATTAGAGGAATGCGGGTACGTTCCGAATAACAAACACAAGGTTATACTGGGCGGACCTGCAATGGGTATTGCCCAGGGCGATTTGAATGTGCCGGTAATAAAAGGTACCTCAGGGATATTGGTGGTACCGCTAAGAAATCAAACTTACTCTGAATTTTATTCCTGTATAAGATGCGGTAAGTGCATTGATGTCTGCCCGATGGAACTTATGCCAAATATGATAAGCATAAGTGTTGAATCTGAATTGTGGGAACAGGCAGCTGTTTTTTCTCCGTCGGATTGTATAGAGTGCGGTTGCTGTGCTTATGAATGTGTCGCAAAACGTCCCCTGGTGCAACATATAAAACTTGCAAAGAGGAAATCCCCCTCGGCCCCCCTTTAGTAAAGGGGGATTTAGGAAAAAAATGCCGGATAACTTAATTGTAACTATTTCACCGCATATCCGTTCTGAAGATAATATATCAAGGATGATGTTAGATGTAATAATAGCACTTTCATTGAATATTTTAGTGAGTATATGTTTTTATTCCTGGAGAGCTTTTAGTTTAATATTGACCTGTATAGTTTTCTCCATCTCAACAGAAGTTATATCACAAAAGATAATGAAGAAAAAAGGGACAGTTTCCGACTTTAGTGCTGTTGTCACAGGATTATTGTTAGGTTTTTGTCTCCCGCCTTCTTTACCCCTGTGGATAGCGGCAATAGGTTCAATTTTTTCTATCCTTGTAGGTAAACAGATTTTTGGCGGTCTGGGGCATAATCCGTTCAACCCCGCACTTGTCGGGAGAGCATTTTTGCAGGTTTCCTGGCCATTACAAATGTCCACCTGGATTTCTCCGTTTGACGGTATTACCACCGCAACGCCTTTGACCATAGATAAATTAAATCTTCCCGGCGTTATTCCCTCATATGAAGAACTTTTTCTGGGTAGTTATGCGGGTTCATTAGGTGAGACGTCAGTTATAGCATTATTGTTAGGAGCGGGATACCTGCTTCTTAGAAAGAGAATAAAGTTATATATACCAATAAGTTACATTTTTACAGTAGTTATTATAGCGGCAATTCTTAACAAGGACGTCCTGTTCCATGTTTTGTCAGGAGGTCTTATCTTAGGTGCATTCTTTATGGCAGCTGACCCTGTAACCTCACCGTTGACTGATAAAGGCAAGTTAATTTTTGGGGCGGGATGTGGCTTGCTGACTATGATTATAAGGTTCAGGGGGGGTTTTCCCGAGGGAGTGTGTTATTCAATATTGATAATGAATATGTTGACACCATTTATAGATAAAATTACCAGAACAAAAAAGTTTGGTGTTGTTGGACAAACAAGATAGTCCTGCGGACAAATAAGATAGTCCTGCGGACAAATAAGATAGTCCTGCGGATAAGATGAAACTTATTTCAAAAATAATCAGTTATTCAGTGCGGTTGACACTTTTATGTAGTTTTGCAGCAGGGTCACTTGCACTGGTATATATGAAGACCCTGCCGATGATAGAATATCAAAAAAAGAAAGAGGAGATAGAATTTGGCAGGAAGAAAGTTTTACCTCAAGCAAGTATTTTTAAAGAGGAAGAAAATTATGTTGCCGGGTATAACGAGAAGAATGAGATTGTGGGTAAAATAATTACATCAAATATTCGGGGATACGGCGGGAACATTAGACTTATGGTAGGTATGGATAACGAGAATAAAATAATCGGCGTAAAGATTCTGGAGCAATATGAGACGCCGGGGGTGGGTGACCAGATTCTGGATAAGAAGTTCTTAAGTCAATTTGAAAACAAAGACGAGACTGATATTAATTTTAGAAAAGACGGCGGTAAGATTGATGCAATTACAGGTGCTACAATATCTTCAAAAGCATTGTTGAAGGGAGTACAAGAGGTATTCAAATATGTCAAAGAGTAATAAGCCGGGAATATCCGCACCGGGAACAGCTGCGTTTTTATATGGTGTTTTAAAAGGCAATCCTGTCCTGGTGTTGATGATAGGCTTGTGTCCTGTGCTTGCAGTTTCAACCTCTATATTTAATGCTGTTGGAATGAGTATTGCCGTGGCGTTTGTTCTTATTGGTTCAAACGTGATAATTTCACTCGTCCGGAAACGGACACCGGGGGAAATCCGTATACCTGTTTTCATTATTATTATTTCTACTTTTGTTACAATTGTTGATTATGTTATCCGTGCATATTCGCCTGAATTATACAGGCAGTTGGGTGTTTTTATACCGTTAATTGTCGTGAATTGTATTGTTATAGGACGGGGGGAGGCATTCGCATATAAGAATACCGTAAAACTTTCGTTTCTTGACGGTATCGGGACAAGCATTGGTTTTTTTATTGTCCTGTTTGTAATAGGCCTGCTCAGGCAACTTTTTGGTAAGGGTGAACTGTTAGGGAAAGTAATATTTTCAAAACCCGCACTGATTATGATTCTTCCGCCTGGCGGGTTTATAACGATAGGCGTCCTTATGGGTATCCTCACATACTATAACCTGAAGAAGAGTAAAGTATGACCCCAATAAATTGGGGAATCCCTGGAATTTACCCTTTAGGGTTTTATCCTTCAGGATTTTACTTGAAGAAGAGGAAAGTATGATAGACAATACTATGAATCCATTTCTGATTTTTATAAGCGCCTGTCTTATAAATAATATTTTATTGATAAAATTTCTCGGGCTGTGCTCCTTTTTCGGACTTTCAAGCAGTATAAAAAATTCCGTAGGTATGAGTTTAGCGGTTATTTTTGTTACAATAATGGCAACAGTGGTGAGCTGGATAATTTTTCACCTTGTCCTGGTCCCCCTTAATCTTGTTTTTCTACGGACTGCAACTTTTATTCTTACGATTGCAACACTGGTCCAGATTGAAGAGATGTTTATAAAAAAGTATTTACCGCCGCTTTACAAGGCAATGGGTATATACCTGCCTTTGATAACCACCAACTGTGCAATATTAGCGGTAGCATTTTTAAATATAGATTATAATTTGAATTTATTAAATAGCATCGCCCATGGGTTTGGTGTGGGAGTCGGATATACGCTGGCGATAATCCTTTTTGCAGGTCTGCGTGAACGTTTAATGACCGCACCTATACCGAAAGCATTACAGGGTTATCCGGTAGCATTTTTTCTGGCAAGTTTAATGTCGCTGGCATTTTTGGGGTTTAAAGGATTATTCGGGTTATGATTACTATTTCCATTATACTGCTTGGCGGGTTAGGTCTTGCATTTGCGGTTATTCTCGCCATAGTGAGCAAAATTTTTTTTGTTGAGGAGGACAGCAGGAAGGTTGCTGTTGTCGGGTTACTTCCCGGAGCAAATTGCGGCGCCTGTGGTTTTGGGGGTTGTGAGTCTTTTAGCCAGGCTATAATTGAAGGAAATACGCAGGTGAATAAATGTGCGGCCCTGGATTTAGAAGCGACAAAAAAAATTGGTATAATTATGGGACAGGAGGTTAATGCGGTTGAACCTAAGGTTGCAGTTATTATGTGTGCGGGGGGAAGGGACTGTTCAGACAGGTTTGAATACAGGGGTGTGGAAACATGTTATGCAGTAAACCTGGTGTTCGGAGGACATAAGACCTGCAGTTATGGTTGTATCGGGTTTGGCGATTGTGTACGCGTTTGTCCATTTGATGCAATTAAGTATGTGAAAGGCGATGTGCCGGTAATTGATATAGATAAGTGTACCGGTTGCGGGCTATGTGTTAAAGTTTGTCCTAAAAATATCATAAAACTTATTCCCGAGAAATATTCGGTTCATATAAGGTGCGCTTCATTTGATAAAGGTGCACTTGTTAGGCAGATATGTAAGACTGGCTGTATAAGTTGCGGTGCATGTGTCCGAATATGTCCTGTTAAAGATGTTGTGATGGAGAATAATTTAGCCCGAACGAAGTATGATAAATGTATTAACTGCGGGCTCTGTATGGAGAAATGTCCGGTAAATACAATTGAACAATTACTGGAACCAGTTGGAAAATAGGGACACATCCCATTTTTTGAAAAATGGGATGTGTCCCTAATAAAAAGAGAGGAGAAAATAATTATGGCAATTACCATGAAGGCATTACTTGAATCAGGAGTGCATTTCGGGCATCAGACGAGACGGCGAAATCCCAAAATGAATCGTTTCATTTTTACGGAGAAAAACAACATCCACATCATTGATTTACAAAAAACCGTCCATGAACTGAAGAGAATATATAAAGTTGTTCGTGAATTTGCAGCTGGCGGTAAGACCGTTCTTTTTGTCGGCACAAAAAAGCAGGCTCAGGATTCAGTCGTAACTGAAGCTAAGCGATGTAACTCTTTCTTTATTTCCGAGAGATGGCTTGGAGGCACTCTGACAAATTTTGAGACTATAAGAAGGTCAGTGGCACGGCTAAGAGAACTGGAAAAGATGAAGGAAGAAGGGATATTCAAGCTAATGTCAAAAAAAGAAACAAGTCGCAGACAGAAGGAAATGGATAGGTTGGAACGTTCTCTTCAGGGAATAAGAGATATGACTGAACTGCCGGGCGTGGTTTTTATAGTTGATTCAGTTGAAGAGATGGTAGCTGTGAGAGAATCTAAAAGGATGAACATACCAATCGTAGCTATATGTGATACTGATGCAGACCCTGATATTATTGATTATCCTATTCCCGGTAATGACGATGCCGTTCGTTCAATAAAATTATTCTGCTCAGTAATTGCTGATGCTATCCTTGAAGGCAAATCAATGATACAGGAGGCGAAGGAAGAATCAGAACAATCCGCAGTAAGAGAGGAAACAGGACTGCTGGAGGAAGAATTAACAAAAAAAGTGGAATTAGAAAAATGACCCGAATTTATTGGGGGGGGAAGGAGACAGAATGGAAGTAAAGGTGGAATTAATACAGAGATTAAGGGAAACAAGTGGTGCGGGTGTACTTGATTGTAAAAAATCTTTAGTAGAATCAGAAGGAGATATAGATAAAGCTTTACAGATCCTTCGTGAAAAGGGAATGACACAGGCATTAAAAAAGACCGGTCGCCAAACAAAGAGTGGACTTATATCGTCGTACATCCATCCCGGGAGCCGTATAGGAGTATTGCTTGAGGTTAATTGTGAAACTGATTTCGTAGCAAGGACAGATGAATTTAAGAATCTTGTTAAAGAAATAGGATTACAAATAGCTGCTACCAATCCGCTATGGATTTCTTCTGCCGATATATCAAGGGAAGTCCTTGAAAAAGAAAAGGAGATATATCGTAAACAGTCATTGCAGGAAGGTAAACCGGAAAAAATAATTGATAAGATTGTTGAGGGGAAATTGACTAAATTTTATGCACAGGTTTGTCTTCTGGAACAGCCGTATATTCGTGACCCTCAATGTAAAGAAAAAGTTAAGGATTTGATTAATTCCGTCATATCAAAGACAGGGGAAAATATCGGAGTAAAAAGGTTTACAAGGTATCAGTTAGGAGAAGACAATGTATAAACGGGTTTTATTAAAACTTTCCGGAGAAGCATTTCTTGGCAAATCATCTTCCGGTGTTGATGAAAAAGCATTAGCAGGAATTGTAAATGAAATTAAAAAAGTAAAGAAACTCAAAGTGGAATTGGCAATAGTTGTCGGAGGTGGTAATATCTGGCGGGGTGGACAACAGAAAATAAAAATCATTAACCGGGTCACGCTTGATTACATGGGTATGCTGGCAACAATTATGAATTCTCTGGCATTACGGGATGCTCTGGAAAACGTTGGTATTGAGACACATATTCAGTCAGCTATTGAGGTGGGGAAAATAACCGAGCCTCTTAATATTAATAGTGCTGTCCAACATTTGCGAAAAGGCAGAATAATAATTTTTGCCGGCGGGACGGGTAATCCGTATTTTACTACTGACACCACCGCAGTCCTGCGGGCAATAGAAATTTCCGCAGATGTCCTGCTTAAAGGAACCCAGGTTGATGGTGTTTATACTGAAGACCCGCATAAAAATCTTCGGGCAAAAAAGTTTTCTCATTTAACGTTTATGTCCGCAATAAAGAAACATCTGAAAATAATGGATACGACTGCCTTTTCGTTATGTCTTGACAGCGATTTGGTAATTATTGTATTTAATCTGTATAAATCCGGGAATATTTTAAATGCTATTAAAGGTAAGAAAATAGGAACCTTAGTAACAAAATAATAGTTCAATCCCCCATAATCCCCTGTTTCACTATGTGAAACACCTACTTGGCTTTTATAAAGGGGGAAAGAAGGGGATTTTAGAGGTGAGAATATGGAAGTGCATAATTTGCAGAATTTAGTTGTAGAGACAGAAAAATTGATGAAAAAATCAATTGAAAAATTAGTAGGGGAGTTAGCCGCTATCAGGACAGGTAGGGCAAGCACAGCTCTGGTTGAGACCGTGAAGGTTCAGTGTTATAACAGTAATATGCCGCTTAAACAGATAGCAGGAATAACTACTCCGGATGCAAAAACCATTGAAATCCGACCCTGGGACCATGCTGTAATAGCTGATATAGAAAAAGCAATATACCAGTCTTCTTTAGGCCTTACACCAGTAAATGACGGTAAAATAATAAGGTTGAATATCCCGCCCCTGACTGAGGAAAGAAGACAGGATCTTGTTAAACTCACACATAAAATCGCAGAAGACTTCAGGGTTTCAATAAGGAACGATCGCAGGCAATCGGTTGAAATGTTGAAAAAGATGGAAAAAGACAAGAAAGCAACGGAAGATGAGAAATTTAAATTAGAAGACATGTTGCAGAAACTAACTGACCAGTATATAAAGAAAATAGATGAAATATCTGCAGGTAAAGAAAAAGAAATTATGGGATAAATGTTAAAAGACCTGATTGAAAAAATTGACAGGAATAGATTGCCTCAGCATATAGCCATAATAATGGACGGTAACGGCAGGTGGGCAAAAAAGAGGGGTCTGCCGAGAACCTTTGGTCATCGTGCAGGTATAAAGTCAGTAAGAGCGGTTATTGAATGTTGCCGGGAAATCGGAGTAAAATGTCTTACGCTATATGCCTTCTCCGCCGAGAACTGGCAGAGACCGAGAACTGAAATATTTTTTTTAATGAGCCTGTTGAGCGAGTACTTAAAAAAAGAGTTAAAGGAATTGCAGGAAAACAATATTCATCTCATTACAAGCGGTGATGTATCAGGACTTCCCGAGAAAATTCAAAAACAAATTGAAGAGGTCAGTTGCCTTACAAGAGCAAACAGTAAGATGACACTTAATCTGGCATTAAATTATGGTTCAAAGCAGGAAATTGTTAATGCAATAAAAGGTCTGGTAAAGTCAAAAAAAGAAATTACGGAAAAGAATCTTTCACAGTTTTTATATACTAAAGATTTACCTGACCCCGATTTACTGATTCGCACATCAGGTGAATTGCGGATATCAAATTTCATGTTATGGCAGATTGCATATTCAGAATTATACTTCACACCCGTTTTATGGCCTGATTTCAGTAAAGATGAATTGTGTAAAGCAATAATTGATTATCAAAAAAGAGAACGAAGGTTTGGTGCATTATGATACTTCCACGACTTATCACTGCTATTATAGGTATACCCTTGGTGCTTTCATCTATATGGTTTGGAGGAATACCTTACCTGATATTGATAATGGCAATAGTGGTTTATGGGATAAAAGAATATCAGTATATTGTCCAAAAAGCTAACTATGATGTCCAGATAGTTACGAGTTACATTTTCGGCATATTAATGCTATTTTCAGTATATCTCAATGGTACAAAGATAGGAAATGCTCTGGTCAATCAGGGAACAGCATTACTGATAAATATAATGCTTATTGTGGTATTTTTGTATGAAATAATAAGATGCTATCATCCCAAAAGTAGTCCCAAAGGTGCTACCGGCAGGATAGGTGTTACTTTAGCAGGAGTTTTTTTTATAAGCTGGACATTGGGTCATTTATTACTTATTCGTGACATAAGACCGTATGGATGTAACTATACTTATTATCTGTTTCTATTAATCTGGTCTGCTGACACTTTTGCCTATGCATTCGGTTCAAGGTTTGGTAAGAACAGACTTTCAGAAAAAGTCAGTTACAAAAAAACAGTAGAAGGCACTATAGCCGGTCTTATGGGTGGGATAATATCAGGTATCGTATTTAAAATAATTTTATCGCTAAAAGAAATCAGTTTTAGTGAAGTAATTTTCTTAAGTTTAGGTATTGTTGTTATTGACTCTATTTCGGATCTGGCAGAATCTCTATTAAAACGTGATGCAGGACTTAAAGATACAGATATGCTTTTGCCGGGTCACGGTGGTATTCTGGATAGGTTTGATTCCTTCCTCTTTTCTGCACCAATTTTTTACTACTACCTTACAATCTTCCACCGATAAAACCAGGGGGTCAGGTCTTGACATTAGAGTATAGAATTGATATAAAGATTATCGTATGAGGTAAACTATAATGTCCCGCCTGAGGACGGGCAGGCAAGACCTGACCCCATGAGAAAATTGGTTATTTTGGGTTCAACGGGTTCAATCGGCGTCAATGCCCTTAATGTTGTCAGACATCTGAAGGATAAATTTAATGTCATTGGCCTGTCAGCATACAGTAATGTCAGATTATTAAAAGAACAAATAAATGAGTTTAAACCCGAATTTGTATGTGTCGGCGATGAAAAAAGGGCAGAGGAATTGCACAGATATTGTGGGAAAAAGGTCAAAATATTTTATGGAAATGAAGGATTGAAAGCCCTCGCTTCTTTAAAACCTGCAGATATTGTTCTTATTGCAGTGGTTGGTGCAGCCGGGCTTTATCCGTTGATATCAGCCATTGAATCCGGAAAGAGAATTGCACTCGCTAACAAGGAATCGCTTGTCATTGCAGGTGATGTAATTACAAAGTTATTTAAAAAACACACATCAGCTGAAATAATTCCTGTTGACAGCGAACATTCAGCAATATTTCAGTGTATAAAAAACGAATCGCACAGAGACATTTCAAGGTTGTTTATTACAGGTTCAGGCGGACCTTTTTTCCGTAAGAAAATCTCACCCGATAAGATAACACCCGTACAGGCCCTGGCACATCCGAGTTGGAGTATGGGCAAAAAAATAACCATTGATTCCGCAACAATGATGAATAAGGGGTTTGAAGTGATTGAAGCACATCATTTGTTCGGTATCCCGTTTGATAGAATCAAATTAGTTATTCATCCGCAGTCTATCGTCCATTCAATGGTAGAATTTTGTGACGGTAGTGTCCTTGGTCTTTTATCTGTACCCGATATGCGGCTCGCCATACAATACGGTCTCACTTACCCGGAACGTTATCCTACAAAAATAAAATTATTAGATTTGACAAAAATAAATAAACTGGAATTTTACCAGCCCGATTATAAGAAATTTCCGTGTTTACAACTTGCACTTGAAGCAGCCAGAATAGGCGGAACAATGCCGGCAGTACTAAATGCAGTAAATGAGGTTGCAGTCCACAATTTCTTAAAGAACAAAATAAAATTTTCAATTATACCTAAAGTCATTGAGAAAATAATGAAAACACATAAAGTCATAAAAAATCCTGTGCCCGGTGAGATATTTGAAATTGACACCTGGGCACGAAGAAAGGCAGAGGAATTAGTATGTTAAGTATATTAAGTCAACAGTTCACATTGTTATACGTGTTAGCTGTGGTGGTTGGTTTGGGTTTATTGATTTTTTTTCACGAACTCGGACATTTTATAGGGGCAAGGTTATGTAAAGTGAGAGTTGAGAAGTTTGCTATTGGTTTTGGTCCCGAAATATTCGGGTTTACAAAGGGGGATACAAGGTATTCGGTTCGCTGGATTCCGCTCGGCGGTATGACTAAAATGGCTGGTGAGGAATTGGAAAGCAAGAGTGGCGCAAAAGATGAATTTTTTTCCCAGCCGTGGTACCGGCGAATATTTATAGTTATGGCGGGACCCATAATGAATTATATTCTTGCAGTTCTACTTTTTGCAATGGTTTTTTATTTTGTCGGTGTAACCAGAGCGTCAACTGTTATCGGACAGACCGTAAAGAACAAACCAGCAGAGAAAGTTGGGTTAAAACCCGGTGATAAGATTGTGTCTGTTGCCGGTCAAAAAGTTATTTACTGGGAAGATATGGCAGATATTATTCAGAAAAATCCGAATAAGGAAATAGAACTATCTGCTGATAGGGGAAACTTTACGATTACTCTAAAAATAATACCCGAGATAGACAACATCAGGGGAATTGGAGTAATTGGTATTATGCCTGACATGAACAGAATCATAACAGATAAGGTTGGTATTGGTAAATCGTTGAGTTTTAGTGTTATCAAGGTTTTAAATATCTCTATAATGACATTGGTCTCTCTGGGAAATTCAATAATATACCTTGAAAAACCTGAAGTCGGAGGTCCTATTAGTGTGACATATTTCATAGCAAAGGCAGCAAAATCAGGATTTTATTATCTGGTTGATATGTTAGGGCTTATATCAACAGCATTGGGGCTGTTTAATCTCTTACCCATTCCCATATTAGATGGAGGACATATATTCCTTTTTCTGGGTGAGGGGATAACCCGGAGACCATTGAGCAAGAAAGTTGTTCAGGTGACCAATGTCATTGGTTTGACCATAATTGGAGTTATTGTTGTATATGCTTTATATAGCGACATACTGCGGTTTCCGCAGTTACTTAAATTCTGGTAAACTCTAATGTCAAGACCTGACCCCGTACAAATTAAGATAGGGAATGTGAAAATAGGCGGTGGTCTGCCTGTAATAGTTCAATCTATGACTAAGACCGATACTTCTGATATCAGAGCGACAGTGAACCAGATAAAACAGTTAGAAAGAGCAGGTTGTAAGATTGTCCGTGTTGCAGTGCCGGATATGAATGCTGTAAAGGTGCTTAAGAAAATCAAGAAGAGAATAACCATTCCTCTTGTTGCAGATATACATTTTGACTACAAACTGGCAATTGAATCAATAAAACAGGGTGTGGATAAAATAAGAATCAATCCTGGTAATATCGGTTCAAGAAATAAAGTTAAAGAGGTTGTGCTTGCTGCAAAAGATGCAAAGATACCTATCAGGATAGGATTGAACTCGGGCTCAATAAAAAAAATGCGGGGTAATGTCCAGGAGGTAATGGTGGAGACAGCAATTGACTATATAAAGATGTTTGAAGACTGGGGTTTTTTTGATATGGTTTTATCGCTTAAGTCAAGTGATGTTTTTACGACAATAGAAGCATACCGCATGTTAGCAAAAAAAGTCAATTACCCCCTGCATTTAGGCATAACCGAATCAGGTCCGCCCGGTGCCGGTACTGTTAAATCGGCCATCGGAATAGGTATTCTGCTGATGGAAAATATAGGCGATACAATCCGCGTTTCATTGACAGCAGACCCTGTTGAAGAAGTAAAAACCGCATATCAGATACTTCAGGCAACCGGGAAAAAAGTCAGGGGTATTGATATTATTTCCTGTCCTACCTGTGCCCGTTGTAAAATAAATTTAGTAAAGATTGTAGAAGATTTTGAAAATGAAATTTCAAAGCATCATTTAGTATTTAATAGGTCTATAAAAGTTTCAATTATGGGCTGCGAAGTTAATGGGCCGGGTGAAGCAAGGCATGCCGATATAGGTATTGCCGGAGGAAGGAATACCGGTTTGTTGTTTAAGCACGGTAAAGTGATAAAGAAAATTAAACCGGAAAACTGGGTAAAGGAACTTATTTCAGGAATAAAGGATATTTCAGGGAAATTATAAAAGGGTAAACCCTTAATTCCTGGATAACCCCGATAAATAAGATAATCCTGCGGATAAATTGGGGGATCCCTGGAGTTGCCCAATAAATTGGGGGATCCCAGGAGTTGCCCAATAAATTGGGGGATCCCTGGAGTTAATCCTTCAGGATTTTACTTTGAAATAAAAAACTTAGAAAGGAAAAAAGATGAAAAATGCTAAATGGATATGGTATGGTGACCCGGGATATGATCTGGTAAATTCATGGATGCAGGCGCGCAGAACATTCAATCTGAAATCTGTGCCAGCTAAGGCAGTAATCAATGTTACGGCGGATACCCGATATCGCCTCTATGTAAACGGTAAACATGTCAACAGGGGACCTGCTCGGGGATTTCAGGAAACCTGGTCTTATGATACTCTCAATATTACTCTTTTTTTGAAGAAAGGAAAAAATGTAATTGCTGTTATTGTTCATAACTATGGAATTGGTACGTTTCAATATGTTCACCAGGGATATGCCGGTTTTCTCCTGTGGGGTGAAATCGGTTCCGAGGACGTATCCTCAAATAAGAAGTGGCGGGTTCGTCCTGCCCCTGGTTTTAAGAGAGTCACAACTCGTGTATCACTGCAATTAGGTTTTCAGGAATTCTTTGATGCAAAACGTGATGATGATTCATGGCTGTTTCCCTCCTATGATGATTTTAAATGGATTAGTCCTGAATCAGTTAGAAATTTCGGTTCTATGCCGTGGCACTCTTTAGAGGAACGGGGAATCCCTTTATTGCGGGAAGAAATAATGGTTCCGCAGACACTTATTTCAAAAGCAACAGAGAGATGTAGTAAGGACTTTCTTGAGTCAGTAGATGTAGTGACGCTTTTCCTGAGTGAGCACATGAGATGGAATGATGCTACCGAGACATTAGAAAGGACTAAGACATGGGCTAACTTTCAGGTTCAGCCCACAGGCAGAAATAATTATACCGCATACTGTATTGATTTCGGTAAAGAAGTCGTCGGTTCCCTGCGACTTGCTGTTGAAGGAGCGGATGGCGGAGAGATAATTGACACTATTGTTTGTGAAGGAATTGAGGGGAAAGAACCTGTAATAGAATCTCCGCTTGTGGGATGTCGTGTATCTTTTGGTAACAGGTTATTTCTCCGGTCCGGGAAAACAGAGCATGAACAGTTTGACCATTGGGGATTTCGTTATCTCGTATTAATTGTCAGGAACAGCACTAAGAAATTAAATATAAAACTGAAACTTCACTGGTTAGGTTATCCGCTGAATCTAAAAGCGGATTTTCAGTCATCAAATAAAATGTTGAATAGAATTTATGAAATTAGCAAATGGACACAGCAGTGCTGTATGCTGGATTCATATATTGATTGTCCCTGGCGGGAACAGGCACAGTGGTGGGGAGATGCAAGAGTTCAGGCAAAAAACACTTTCTATCTATCAGCAGATGCACGCCTGTTAAAAAGAGGTATCAGGCAGATAGGAACACAGGAAGTGAAAAATGGTCTTTCTTACGGGCACGCTCCTACAATATCGCATAACTGTATCTTACCCGACTTCACCCTCACCTGGATTATTACTCACAGGGACTACTACTGGCAGACAGGAGATTTGTCTTTTTTTAAAGGTATGAGAGATAGAATCCACAGGGCATTTGACTATTTTCATAAAATCACTGCAAAAAATGGGCTTCTTCCTTACGATGATAAATACTGGCTATTTCTGGATTGGTGTGACATTTTCAAAGACGGTTATTCAACATTGTATAACCTGCTCTATCTGATGGCACTGCGGACAGCAATTGAATTGTTTAAGTTATCGGGAGATATTAAGTCTGCCCGGATGTATTCCGGCAGGGAGAGAGCACTTTTATCTGCTATAAAAAAGAAACTCTTTAATTATAAAACCGGTTTATTCTACGGGGGACTTTCCTGGAATAACAAACCGGTGGCAGAGAATACAGCTCATGTCTTCTCATTTGCAATTCTGCTGAATTTGTTTCCGGAATATCATCAGACTTTCATAGATAAATATCTCCTTCCGTTAGTTAAAGGTAATAGGAAAGAACCGATTATGCCATCACCGTTTTTTATGTTTTACATATTTGAGGCAATTAAGAAATATGGTTATACAGAAGAAGTGGTTGATTGCATTAACAGATGGTGGGGAGAAATGGTTAAAAAAGATTTGACCACCACTGAAGAAACATGGGATGTACAACCCGGCAGCGGAAGTCTCTGCCATGCATGGAGTGCGCACCCGATTGTGCATCTATCTAATATTTTACTTGGAGTCTGGCAGGAAAATCCGGGATGGAAAGAGATTCGCTTCTCACCCACATTTTCACATGCAGACTATGTTAAGGGTAAAGTGGCAACTCCACATGGAACTATTGAATCAGGTTGGAGAAAAAACAATACAGAGATAGATGTTTACCTCAAATTACCTCCGGGTATAACCGGTAAAATAGTTCTTCCTGGTAAAAAAACTGAAAGGATACGGGGTAGAGGTAACTGGACAATAATAAATAGGGACACATCCCATTTAATGGGGAGATGAGAATGAAATTATCACAGTTGTTTTTACCGACTTTAAAAGAAACACCTTCGGATGCCGATACAATATCACAGGTATTGATGATACGTTCCGGTATGATACGCAAGATTTCAAGCGGTATTTATGAATGGCTGCCACTGGGGCTCCGTGTATTGAAAAAAGTTGAACAGATAATCCGTGAAGAAATGGACATGATTGGCGGACAGGAAGTATGGCTGCCTTTGCTTTCGCCCAAAGAGTTGTGGGAGGAAACAGGCAGGTGGAACCTTTACGGCAAAGAATTATTCCGTATAAAAGACCGTAAGAATGCTGAATTCTGCCTGGCACCGACACATGAAGAAGTCATAACTGATATAGTCCGCCGTGAAGTGAGGTCCTACAGAGAATTACCGCTTATGCTGTATCAGTTCGGTATAAAATTCAGAGACGAGATAAGGCCAAGGTTCGGCGTTATGCGTGCAAAAGAGTTTTATATGAAGGATGCATACTCTTTTCATGCTACTGAAGAGGATGCAGAGCAGTATTACAAAAAGGTTTTTGATGCTTATAGAAAAATTTGTGACCGCTGCGGATTTAAGTACAGGGCAGTTGAAGCAGCAACAGGAGCCATAGGCGGCAAATTCTCACATGAATTTATGGTATTGGCAGATACTGGCGAAGAGGAGATTGTGTATTGTTCCTGTAGTTATTCGGCAAATGTTGAAAAAGCAGAAGTGAAAAGAATAACCGTAAGAACAGAGAATGCAGATAAAGATTTAGAAGAAATTCATACACCGAACCTGAAGACAGTTGAAGAAGTT
>MNXB01000071.1:0-19996 GCA_001871125.1 Elusimicrobia bacterium CG1_02_37_114 | reverse complement strand
AGTCCGGAAAAATTTATTAAGAGTTTAATTTATATTGTGGAAGGAAATCCGGTAATGGTTCTGGTCCGCGGTGACTATGAAATAAATGAGACAAAACTTAAGACATTTCTTAACTGTAATGAATTGGTGTTGGCAGATAGCGGGACAATAGAGAAAGTTACATCCGCACCTGTAGGTTTTGCCGGTCCTGCCAGATTGCCCGGCAAGGTCAGGATACTGGCTGACTATTCTGTAGAAGAAATTGAAGGGGGTGCTGTTTCAGGAGCAAATAAGAAGGATTATCATTTGAAAAATATATTTATCTCGCGGGATTTTCAACCCGATGAAATAGCGGATTTGAGAAAAATCAAACAGGGTGACAAATGTCCAAAGTGCGACAAACCTTTAAAATTCTGCAGGGGAATAGAGGTGGGACATACATTCAAATTAGGTACAAAATATTCAAAATCTATGGATGCGACTTTTCTTGATAAAGATGGGAACAAAAATAATTTTATTATGGGCTGTTACGGTATAGGTGTCTCCAGGATAGTTGCTGCTGCTATTGAACAATCCAATGATAAAAACGGTATAATATGGCCCGTTAACCTTGCCCCTTACCAGATAATTATTTTACCTTTAGATTATAATGATGAGCAAATTAGGAATATTTCCGATAAAATATATGAGTTATTATTGAAAGATGGCTATTCAGTCCTGATTGATGACCGTGACGAAAGACCGGGTGTAAAATTCAAGGATGCTGATTTAATCGGTATTCCTGTCCGTATAACGATAAGTAAAAAAACATTGGGTGAAAAACACGTTGAATTTGACGAGAACGAAATAGAACTAAAACTTCGCTCAGAGAAAGATTACAAACTAATAAAAATAAAAGACCTTAAAAAATATATTAAATTTCTGGATATACAAGGAAAGTATAAAAGGGTAAACCCTTAATTCCTGGAATTTACCCCTTAGGGTTTTATCCTTCAGGATTTTACTGGAGACCAACAAATGAAACAAATAAATGGTTGCTGTCCCTATTTTTTATTTTTATAGGAAACCAATGAAAGATTTTGAGAATATAGTAAATCAACTGAAAGAATATTTCATTAAAAAACCAGAGATAATGATGGCTTATGTGTTTGGTTCTTATGCAAAAGACAGGGTAATGTCAGAATCGGATATTGATATTGCAGTATATTTTAAACCAGAAAACAACAGGGTTGAGTATGAAGAAAACAAAAAGTATCCTGATGAAGATAAAATCTGGGGCGATGCGGAAAGTATCGTTGGAGTTAATACAGATTTTATTGTTATGAATAGATGTCCTTCTACGCTTGCTTTTGAAATTTTGCAGACAGGAAAAGAAATTATTGTAAAAGATAGAGGACTCTGGCTTGAGTTCTATCTTATAGTCAGTTCTGTGGCAGAGGACTTTATGGAGTTCGCAAAGGATTTCTATGCTATTAGACAGCGTTCGGCATCATTAAGCGAATTGGAAAAACACAGTTTAAGAAGAAGAATAGTTTTTCTTGAAAATGAAATAGAAGAAATTAGTTATTTTAAAGATTTAACTTTTGAAACATACATGACCGATCGTAATAAAAGAAGAATTGTTGAACGGTGGATTGAAAACATCATAAATGCTACAATTGATATAGCAAAAATTATTCTTGCTTCTGAAAAAAAAGAAATTCCAAAAACATATCAAGAAACATTAGAACTGTTTGGAATTTTGATTGGTTTTGAAGAAGCATCTAAAAAATTTTCTAAGTTTGCAAATCTAAGGAATATTTTAGCGCATGAATACCTTGATGTTTTATTTGAAAAAATAAAAGAATTTATTGATGAAGCCGAACCATTATACAAGAAACTAATAGATTTTGTGAATAAACTATTATGAAAACCAGAACCGTCCCCATTTTCCATAAATTCTTGAATGAATTTTTGTATTGATAAAAACTGTGTTGTTTGTGACAAAAAGATTACTGTTACTGTTTACCAAAACAGAAAATACAGGGGCGGTCATTATTTTGGAAAAATAAAAACAGAGAAAAACAAAATGTTTGAATACTGGGAATGCCCTAAATGTTATTATGGAGATTGGTACAAAAAGAAATGAAACGAGAAGTTAATCTGGGAAATCGGAAACAGGGGATTTACATTGGCGGTATTCCTCACCCGAGATTGTATTGGAAAAAAGGCAATGGTGTTAAGTGTCAGAGTGTAATAATTAAATGTGGTGATTGCAACAACAAGATGGAGGTTTCGTATGGTTTTTCACCAGAAGAAAAAAAAGCCGGAAAAACAATTATGAACGACCCGGGAATTGAAATCAATGGAGTGTTTGCACCAACAAAATTTTGGAAAGCCTTTTTTAGGAAAATCGGTTTGTAAACCTGTTAGAATTTATTGGTAGTGTTACAATATCAGACTGTGTCATAACCCGATTGGAATCCCGAACTTGTTCGGGTAGTATTATCAAGTTTTGTCATGTTTTGATTTCTTTTGTTATTTTTTAGCCCCAATAAATTCGATAATCCTGCGGACAAGTTGGGTAATCCGGTTGCGACACAGCCTGTATGAGGTGGATGACAAATAAATGAAAACCAGAACCGTCCCTATTTTCACAGAAAAAGAAAAACGAGCAGTTAAGGAATTAGTTGATGGACTTAAAAAACTCTATAGAGATAATCTGAGTAGAGTGATACTTTATGGCTCAAAAGCACGAGGGGATGCCAGTGAAGATTCAGATGTTGATATTATGATTATACTGAAAAACATAGTAAATAAAAGAGAAGAGTTTGAAAAAGTTATCAAATTATCCACGGAAATAGATTATAAATACGAGACATTAATTTCAGTTGTAGTTACTACTGAACAGGAGTTTTTATTTAGAAATACGCCACTTTTGTTAAATGTGAGGAAAGAAAAAATTGAATTATGAAAGAAGTTGAAATATTATTGAAAAAAGCTGCTGAATGAAATGTTAGAAAAAGCATTTAATTTAAGACAGAATGGTGATTATGAACCAGAACCAATTATTACAGAAAAAGATGCTAAAGAAATGCTTCTGGCAGCAAAGGAATTTCTAGAAGAAGCAAAGGAATATTTAGAAAAATAGAATGAGTATCAGAACCGCCCCCATTCTTTTCTATTTGACATTAATTTAATTTATATATATAATATAGCACACACTAAAAGTGGCAGTTGCCACTTTTATTTTTTATTTGCGATATTACAATAATGAATTTAATTGAAGAAATTGAAAAAACCGTTAAACCTGTACTGGATGAACTGAATTTTGAACTGGTTGAAGTCAAATTCAGCAGAGAAGGAAATAGCCGTGTTTTGAGGATATGTATTGACAAAGCCAGGCCAATTGACGAAAATGATAGAATAACGCTTAAGGATTGTGGAAACGTGAGCGAGAGAATAGGCTTTTTAATTGACCAGGCAGATTTAATAAAGGATAATTATACATTAGAGGTATCATCACCCGGAATTAACAGACCATTGAAAAAGGAATCGGATTTTTTGAGATTCAGGAATAAAAAGATATCTGTCAAACTTTACATGCCTGTAAATGGTCAGAAAAATTTTACAGGGCATCTTCGTTCATTTGAAAACAACGTGTTGAAACTTGAAGCGGAACCGGATAAAATCATTGAATTTCAAATGAAGGATATCGCTTCTGCAAAACTTGAACCCGATATAAAATTGAGTTAGGACTGGAGAGATAAATTATGGCTGAGGTTAAGAGTGAATTATTACCGGTGCTTGAGCAGATAGAAAAAGAAAAAGGAATCAAAAAAGAAGAAATACTTAAAGTAATTGAGGGAGCAGTCATTTCTGCTTATAAAAAGCATGTTGGCAGAGATGTCAATGTTGAAGCAAAAATTGATCCCGGGATTGGTGCAATCAGTGCCTGTGTTATAAAAAAAGTGGTTGAAGAAATAAAAAATCCTAATTTAGAGATTTTACTTCAGGAAGCGGTTGTAATAGACCCCCAATCCGTTGTGGGTAATGAAATCAGGATTCCTCTTGATACGCAGGAATTTTCTCGTATAGCAGCACAAATTTCAAAACAGGTTATTATTCAAAAGATACGGGAATCAGAACGGACGAGTTTATATGATGAGTTTAAAGCAAAGGAAGGAAACGTTGTAAGCGGGATGGTATATAGATTTATAGGAGATAATATTGTGGTTGACCTGAACAAGACCGAAGGTATACTGCCCGTGCGCGAACAATCACGGCATGAAAATTTTCATGTTGGCGAACATATCAGAGTATTAATACTGAATGTAGAGAAAATTTCCCGGGGTCCGAGAATATTGCTTTCCAGGAGTCATATTGATTTACCCAGAAGATTATTTGAGCTGGAAGTGCCGGAAGTTTACGAGAAGGTTGTTGAAATAGTTAAATTGGTGCGAAGTCCGGGATTTAGAACAAAAATTGCAGTTATATCAAATAATCCCAGGGTTGACCCCGTCGGTGCCTGTGTAGGAGTGAAGGGTTCAAGAATAAAGCCGATAATTGATGAATTACGGGGTGAACGCATTGATTTGATTCCATACTCAAAAGAACCCAATAAATTTATCACCAGCGCCTTATCTCCTGCTAAAGTGGTCAGTGTTAATTTTGTTGACCCGGCAAATAAGAAAGCAGAGGTGATAGTTACCGATGATATGCTTCCGATAGCAATTGGAAAAAAAGGTTCCAATGTTGCTTTGGCAGCAAGGCTGACCGGGTGGGAAATAAGAGTGAAATCAGAGTCACAAAAAAAGCAGGAAATAGAAACAAAAACTGTTCAAGCTGTTGAAACAATAACCCAACTGCCGGGCGTGGGACCTAAAATTGCCGAAGTGCTGTTGAAGAGTGGCTGGACTGAGATTGAAAAGATTGCTTCTGCAAAACCCGATGACCTCACAGTCTTGCATGGCATAGGAGAAAAAACCGCCCAGTCTATTATTGATTCAGCAAAAAAATTCTTGAAGCTTAGAAAATTATAAAAGGGTAAACCCTTAATTCCTGGAATTTACCCTTTAGGGTTTTATTCTTCAGGATTTTACTTGAAGACGAGGAAAGATGGAGAAGAAAGCAAAAATAAGCAAACCAAAAACGAAAAAAACAGCAAAGAAAACCGCTAAAGCAACAGATAAAAAGGTTACTACCAGGATAAAGAAAAAACCGCCAGCTGTTAGAAAGAAAAAGATTATAAAAAGAGAACTGGTTATTATTCCCAAAAAGCGCAAGGAAGAGGTAGTAACAGTTGAAGAGAAGATAGTACAGAAAGAAGTCAAAGAAGTCAAAGAAGTAAAGCCCGCTCCTCCCGAAATACCCAGGGTCGTTACTGTCCCGCCGGTGGGACAACCAGCATTTCCAACAAAACCCAGAATAAAAATTAATGAACTTACTACGATTAAAGAATTCAGTCAGAAAATAAATGTTCCATTGCAGGAAGTGCTGAAGAAGTTTCTGTCCATGGGTGCTTTAGTAAGCAGCATGAACCAGAGATTAGAACCCGATGTCGCTCAATTAATAGCAGATGAGTTTGGTTATGGAATTGAATTCTTACCGTTATATGAAGAAGAATCGTTAGAGGTTTCAGACGATGTGAGTCAATTGAAACCGAGAGCTCCCGTGGTTACGGTTATGGGACATATTGACCACGGTAAAACGTCGCTCCTGGATGCTATAAGACAGACAAAAGTCACGGAACAGGAACACGGCGGTATAACGCAGCATATAGGAGCATATAAGGTGACGACCAAAAAAGGTGACATAGTTTTTCTGGACACCCCGGGTCATGAAGCATTCACATCAATGCGTGCTCATGGTGCAAAAATAACAGATATAGTGGTTTTAATTGTTTCTGCTGATGACGGCGTGATGCCTCAGACCGTTGAGGCAATAGACCATGCCCGTGCCGCCGGTGTGCCGATAATCGTTGCCATAAATAAAATAGATTTACCAAATGCCAATCCCCAGCAGGTAAAACAGCAGTTGACCAAGCATAATCTCGTGGCTGATGATTGGGGAGGAGAGACATTTATTGTAGAAATTTCCGCACGGAATAAAATAAATCTGGATAAACTTCTTGAGACAATACTTTTTCAGGCAGAATTAATGAACCTTAAAGCGAACCCTTCAAGAGCTGCTCAGGGGGTTATAGTTGAATCAAGACTTGACTCCAAAAAAGGATATTTAGTGACAGTCCTGATGCAAAAAGGCACGTTAAAAATTTCAGATTCCTTTGTTTGCGGATTATGCTGCGGGAAAGTACGTGCAATTACAAATGATATCGGCAAACGTATAAATACTGCGGTGCCCTCTACGCCCGTTGAAGTTCTTGGATTTAATGATTTACCGGTTGCAGGTGAAAAATTTATTGTTGTTAAGAACGAACAAATAGCTAAGGATATTGTTGAGAAAAGGAAAACCCTTGCTAAACAACAAAAATTTGAAGGACGCCAGCACGTTTCCCTGAGCGACCTTGCTGCAGGGAAGATTAAGCAGTTTAATTTAATATTAAAGACAGATGTGGCAGGTTCCCTGGAAGCTGTGTGCGGTGCTTTAGAACGAGTACCCACTGAAGAAGTAAAGTTGAATATAGTGCACTCTGGTGTCGGGACAATAACAGAATCAGATGTAAATCTGGCAATCACTACCGATTCTGTTATTATTGGATTTAATGTTCGTTCGGATGTTAATTCAGAAGGGTTAGCAAAAAGAGAAGGCGTTGACGTCCGAACTTACAGAATTATTTATGAACTTATTAAGGATATTGAATCAGCCAGAAAAGGAATGCTTGAACCTAAAGTTATAGAGACGGTTATAGGGAAGGCGGAGGTCAGGAAAATTTTCAGGACAAGTCACGGTGCAGTCCTGGGATGTATGGTTCTTGAAGGAAAAATACAGCGTGGGGCACACGGAAGGTTATTGCGGGACAACGTAATTGTCCATAATGGTATATTGGCGTCATTAAGACGCTTTAAGGATGATGTCAGGGAAGTTGAAAAAGGATATGAATGCGGTATAGTGCTTGAAAATTTTAATGATGTAAAGGAAGGCGATTTAATAGAAGTTTATATACAGGAAAAAGTTGCCATAGAGTAAGGAATAGAGGCTTTAGCCTCGTTATTTATTAATATGCTTCCCTATAAGCGTTCTGAAAGAATAAGAAAATTACTGCAGGAAGAAATTTCAAAGATATTACGGGATATAAAAGACCCGAAGTTGGGATTTGTGACTGTAACAGAAGTGAAAATAAGTGATGACCTTTCCGTATCCAGAGTGTTTTACTCAGTCCTGGGAGATGAAAAGGAACGCAGTGATACAGGAAAAGTATTGTCCAAAGCAACCGGTTACATAAGACATTGTTTAAGTTGTAGTTTGGAGTTGCGTAAAGTCCCGGATATTGAATTCATATATGATGATACAGCAGAACGTGCGGTAAGGATATATTCTCTATTAGACGGGATAAAGGATGAAGAGAAGACATCAAGAAAATGAAAAAAGCAGAAGCAAAAGTAGTTGACGATATACTCAGGACACTTAAGGAAAACCACTCGTTTTTTATTACAGGTCATACCAAACCTGACGGTGATACAATAGGTTGTGAATTAGCTATGGCAATGTGGCTGGAAAAGGACAATAAGAAGGTAGATATCGTTAATGCTGACTCTTTACCGGGAAATTTGTCTTTTTTGCCACAAAGTAGAGTTATAAAACAAAAGGAGCATATAAAAAATAAGAATTACATTTATGATGTTGGAATAATTTTTGAATGTCCTGATATAGAACTTATGGGCAACGTAATAAACCTGAACTTGCTGAAGAAAATAATTAATATAGACCATCATACTACCGGGAACTGGAAGCAGCAAAGCGCCAATGAATATAAATATATTGCCCCGGAGTCATCGTCCTGCGCTGAGCTGGTATGGCGGTTGATGGATAAATCCGGACACAGACCTTCTAAAGATGAGGCTTTGTGTCTTTATACGGGCATTGTTACAGACACGGGTAAATTCCAGCATTCAAATACTACACCCGAAAGTTTAAGAATTGCTTCTGAATTAATAGAAATTGGAGTTGACCCTGTCCGGGTCTATAAAAATATTTATGGAAATAAATCGCATGGGTCATTGAAACTGCTCTCCTGTGCACTTGGGACACTGGAAGTTAAGGATTCTATAGCCTGGTTATGTATTACAAGGGATATGTACAAAAAAACCGGCACCGATGAATACGATACAGAGGGTATTGTGGATTATGCCGGGATGATTCCCGGTGTCCGGGTGTTTTTTTTATTGCGTGAGTTAGCAGACGGCAATTCTATAAAAGTCAGTCTGAGGTCATACGATAATATTGATGCGGGACTTATTGCCGGGAAGTTCGGCGGCGGCGGACATAAGCATGCAGCGGGTTTTCAAATAGAAGGAGATATTAATAAGGTTAAAAAACAAACAATTAAATATTTGAGAAAGGTCATAGAATGAATATTGAAGGCATGTTAAATGTTAATAAACCCGAAGGTATAACGTCCTATGATGTTATAAGGTTATTGAAGAAAAAATTAGGAATGGAAAAAATTGGCCATTGCGGGACACTTGACCCGATAGCAAGTGGTGTCCTACCCGTTCTTTTTGGCAGGACAACAAAATTGTTTGACTCATTCATAGAGTCTAAAAAAGTTTATCGCACAAAGATAGTTTTTGGTTTTGAAACTGATACAGGCGATAGGACAGGCAGGGTGATAAAAAAGAATGAAAATCCCCCTCAGTCCCCCTTTGGTAAAGGGGGAATAAAAGGGGGATTTGATGAGGGTAGAATAAGAGAGGTAATTAAAAGTTTTGTCGGTGAAATTGAACAGGTTGCTCCGATGTATTCGGCACTGAATTACAAGGGTAGAAAACTTTATGAACTTGCGAGGGCAGGTAAAATTATTCCGGAAGAGTTGCGCAGGCGCAAGGTAAAAATACATGAGATTAATCTCGTAAATTACAAATATCCTTGTGCTGAAATTTATGTTGAATGTTCAAAAGGCACGTACATTCGCAGTTTAGTTATTGATTTGGGCCGTAAATTAAATTGTTTTGCTACAGTGTCGGGTATTGTCAGAGAGAGGACAGGGACTTTTGACCTTGATTCCAGCGTGGGTTTTGATAAACTGAAGGATATGACAAGAGAGGATATATGTAAAAAGATTAAATCCCCTTCAGTCCCCCTTTGATAAAGGGGGAATAAAAGGGGGATTTTAAAAGGATTTTTCGGATGAACGTAGTGTTGACCATAGGGTTTTTTGATGGTGTGCATATCGGGCACCGGAAGTTAATAAATTCAGTAATAGAAAAAGCAAAAACATTGCCTGACTGTAAAAGTATAGTTCTAACTTTTGAACGGGTTTTACAGAGTGGTTGCGGGTTGTTAACGTCTTTAGAAGAAAAAATTGTAATATTAAAAGAGACGGATATTGACCAGATTGAGGTTGTAAAATTTACTGAAAAATTCAGTTCCACAACTCCCGAAGATTTCTTCTATAACATAATAATGAAAAAATACAATACTAAAACAATGATTGTCGGATATGATTTCGTCTTTGGTAAAGATAGAAAAGGCAGTACAGCCATACTCGGGGAGATGTGTGAAAAAAATAACATGGAATTAATCGTTTTAGAACCAGTTCTTTATAAAGATACCATAGTCTCATCATCTTATATACGGAAGTGTTTAATGGAAGGTAGAATTGAACTGGTAAATATACTCCTGGGCAGAGATTATTCAATTGAAGGTGAAGTAGTGAAAGGCAAGGGATTAGGGAAGGGACTGGGTTTTCCGACAGCAAATCTGAAGGTAAAAGGAGAAGGGAAACTCCTGCCTGAAGGGGTGTATGGTGGATTTGTCAGTGTAGATAATAGCTCCTACAGGGCATTGATAAACATTGGTTCCTGCCCGACTCTATCTTCCTGCAATGTCATTCAACCTGAAATACATATCCTGGATTTTGATAAAGAAATTTCAAATAAAACCCTGAAGTTCTATTTTAAGAGAAAGATACGTGATGAAAAAAAATTTATTAATATTGAAGAATTAAAAAATCAAATAAAAAAGGATATTATATTTACAAATGCGTAAGGATTACAAAACGTCGGATTTAAGAAATGTGTGTATCGCCGGGAGCAATTCCACCGGAAAAACCTCACTCTCTGAAGCAATACTTTATCAAACGGACGTTATAACACGCCTGGGCAGTGTCCCCGAAGGGAATACCGTTTGTGATTACAACAAAGATGAAATAGAGAGAAGTATTTCTATCAATTTAGCGGTTGTGTGTTTGGAATACAGGGATAAAAAAATTAATTTAATTGACATGCCTGGTTACAGCGATTTCATAGGTGAAGTTATGTCGGGCATCAGGGTAGTGGAAGGGGCCGTGTTCGTGATTAGTGCAGATACCGGTATTGATGCAATGGCAGAAGATGTATGGGAAAATTTATCCCGGCAGAAAAAGCCGACATTGATTTTTATAAATAAACTTGATAAGGAGAATATTGATTTTGAAAATATACTTGCAGGGATTGAATCAAAATTAGGGATAAAAACCACCCTGGTTACTTACCCAGCCAGGACAGGCGCTGAAATAGACTCTTATGTAGATTTGATAAAAATGAAAAAAATAACGGTTTCTACTTCTACGAAGGATAAAACCGTTGAAGAGAGTCCTGTAGAAAAAAACACTAATATTGACAGATATCGTGATAAACTGATTGATTCTATTGCCTCAGTGGATGACACGCTTACTGAAAAATATTTAGAAGGCAGGGAGATAAACGAAAACGAACTGGTAAAAGGTCTAAAGACAGGATTCAGCGAGATGAAACTCCTGCCTGTTATGTGTGGTGCAGGGACAAGGTCTGTCGGTATTACTTCTCTGCTTGATTTTATTGCCGAATATTTCCCGCCACCGGTATTGATGAGTCAACAGAATAATAAATCCGCAGGATTGGTGTTTAAGACTGTGAACGAACCGGGTATGGGGCAGATGAATTTTGTCAGAGTATTTTCAGGTCAGTTAAATTCCGGTATGGATATGTATAATGTAACCCGACAGGTGCGTGAGAGGACCGGGCAGCTATGTTTTTTACAGGGGAAAAAGAGGATTGAAACGCAATCAATTATTGCCGGTGATATGGGCGCTATGATAAAACTTAAGGAAACTAAAACAAACGACATAGTTGCCGAGGGAAAAATGGATACTCAGGAACTGAAGGATTTTCAACCGGTGAATTTTCCTAAAACTGTCCTGGATATGGCTGTTTATTCCAAATCAAAGAGTGAAGAGGATAAAGTCGGTAATGCACTTGCCGCAATTGTTCTGGAGGACCAGACAATAAAGTTTAACTATAACCCCGATACGAAGGAAATGATAGTTTCGGGTATGGGAAACTTGCAATTAGAAGTTATGTTGTCCAGGATAAAATCCCGCTATGGTGTGGATATAGAACTGAGACAGGCGAGAATACCGTATAAGGAAACCGTCAGGGGGACAGCTGAAGTCCAGGGGAAATATAAAAGGCAGTCGGGTGGAAGGGGACAGTATGGCGACTGCTGGCTCAGGATAGAAGCACAGGAACGCGGTAAGGGATATGAGTTTGTTGATAAAATTTTTGGCGGTGCGATACCCAAGAATTACGTACCGTCAGTTGAAAAAGGCGTTGTCGGAGCTATGGCTGAGGGAGTTATTGCCGGCTACCCCCTAACAGATATCAGGGTTACGGTTTTTGACGGTTCATATCATGAAGTTGATTCAAGTGATATGGCGTTCAAAATTGCTGCTGCAATGGCTTTAAGAAAGGGAGTAACCTCCGCAAAGCCGTGTGTCATTGAACCCATTATGAACGTTGAAGTGGCGGTGCCTGAAGAATACTTAGGTAGCATAATGGGTGACCTGAACTCAAGGAGAGGGAGGGTCCTGGGTATGGATAAAGTTGGTAAGAAAAATTTAGTAAAAGCGCAGGTCCCGGCAGGTGAAATATCAAATTATGCAATTGATTTACGCTCAATTACCAGGGGGTATGGAAAATTCAGTGTCAGTTTCTCTCATTATGAAGAACTGCCCCAAAATATTGCACAGACATTGATTGAAAAACATCAAAAATCGGGACAAGAATAGGAGAAAAAAATGTTAGAAAGTAAAGCAAAGAAACAAATAATTGAGAAATTCAAGATTCATCCGACAGATACGGGTTCATCAGACGTCCAGATTGCTCTCTTAACAGAAAGAATTAAAACTTTATCAGGGCATTTTAAGGGTCACCCCAAGGACTTTAGTTCCCGTCATGGTTTTTTGAAACTTATCGGACAGAGGAGGCGATTACTCAATTATTTGAAAAGAGATAAAGATCAGAATTATGGAAGTGTTATTAAAAAATTGGAACTGGATAAATGACCCCATAGGAAATTATAAAAGGGTAAACCCTTAATTCCTGGAGTTAATCCTTCAGGATTTTACTTAAAAGGAGTATTTTAAAACTTTATGGAAAAAATAAAAATTAAAATCAAAGACAATGAAGTAGAAATAGAAACAGGTAATATGGCAAAGCAGGCAAACGGGGCTGTGCTTGTAAAATCAGGCGGAACTGCGGTACTGGCAACGGTATCAATGGGTAAAGACCCTCTGACGGAAGAGGAAAGAAAGTATGACATGCTTCCCCTCACGGTAGATTACAGAGAACGCACCTATGCGGTCGGGAAAATCCCGGGTGGTTTTTTTAAACGTGAAGGACGGCCCAAAGAGAAAGAAACGCTTGTCTCAAGATTTATTGATAGGTCAATCAGACCATTATTCCCGCGAGGGTTTGACCACAAGATACAGGTGAGTGTTCTTGTTCTCTCCTGTGATGGCGAGAATGACACGGAAATACCGGCGTTGATTGGGACGTCTGCTGCTCTGACAATTTCTGATATACCTTTTAATGGACCAATCGGAGCTGTCCGCGTGGGTAAACTCAAAGACAATTTTGTTATTAATCCCAGGCACTCCGAACAACAAACAAGCGGTATGGATTTGATTATTGTAGGCGGAAGAGATTCCATTATTATGATGGAACTCGGGGCAGATGAAGAACAGGAAGAGGATATAATTAAGGCGATTGAGATTGGACAGGGAGAGTTTTCCGGAATATGTGAAGCACAGACGGAATTAAAAAACAGGGTCGGCAAAACTAAAATTGAGTTTCATGAAAAAGAATATGACAGAGAGTTCGTAAATAAAACAAAGTCTGCACTTAGCGATAAAATAGCAGGACTGTTTAATCTAAAGGATAAATCTGATATTAACGATAAAATAGACGAATTAAAGAAAGAAATCAGGAAAAAGTTTATTACTGATTTCAGTGAAATGGATATAAATTCCATGTTTGATAACACTCTTAAAAACGGAATAAGACAATCCATATTGGAAAATAAAATACGGGTTGACGGTCGCAAAAAAAATGATATTAGAAATATAAGTTGTTCCGTTGGCGTTTTGCCCAGGGCACACGGGTCTGCATTGTTTACCCGCGGACAGACACAATCTCTCGTAGCGGTTACGTTAGGTACACCAAAAGAGAGGCAGGTTATGGAAGAACTTGAAGGAGAATATAAAGAAAGATTTCTTTTTCACTATAATTTCCCGGGATTTGCTACGGGTGAAGCCAGACCGGAAAGGGGGACCTCCAGGCGGGAAATAGGTCACGGAGCACTTGCAAAAAGGGCAATAAGCGCTATATTACCGTCAGAACAGGAATTTCCGTATACCCTTCGTTTAGTTTCAGAAATCCTTGAATCAAATGGTTCATCTTCAATGGCAAGTGTCTGCGGCGGTTCCCTGGCATTGTTTGATGCAGGCGTGCCCGTAAAATCAAACGTTGCGGGTATTGCCATGGGGTTGATAAAAGAAAATGATGAGTACATTATATTGACCGATATAGCAGGACTTGAAGACCATTTTGGTGACATGGACTTTAAAATTGCGGGTACAAAAAAAGGTATCACCGCATTACAGTTAGACCTTAAAATTTCCGGTATAAATGTAAAGCTAATCAATGAAGTTTTTGTCCAGGCAAAGACAGCAAGGTTAACTATCCTTGATAAAATGTCAGAAGTGATTGCCGAACCCCGTAAGGAACTTTCAAGTTATGCACCCAAGATGATAATACTACAGATTCCACAGACAAAAATCGGAGAATTAATCGGTCCGGGTGGAAAGAACATAAAACGTATTATTGAAGAAACAGGGACAAAGATTGATATTGAAGACAGTGGACAGGTATTTATATCTGCTGAAAGTTCTGAAAGTATTGAACGTGCACGGCAGATGGTGGAATATTGCGCTGCCGAGGTAGAAATTGGTAAAACATATAAAGGCAGGGCTACCCGGGTAACTCCTTTTGGTGTATTCGTAGAAGTCATGCCCGGTAAAGAGGGGTTGGTGCATATTTCACAGTTAGCCGAGCACCATGTCAAAAAGGTTGAGGACGTTGTTAAAGAGGGTGACGAGGTTACTGTCAAAGTTACCGATATAGATAATCAGGGAAGAGTCGTTTTATCGCGGAAAGCAGCACTAAAAATATAATGGTACAATGACTAACTCAAAAGAACAAAAAAAAGTTGATAAAATCAGTGAACTTTACAATCTCATGATTGATGAAAATCTTGAGGAACTTGAATTAAAGGACAGTACGCATCATGTCAAACTTAGACGCAAATCGGCAAAAACCAAACCCGAAGTAACTCCTGTAGTTACTAAAGAGACAATAACAGGTACAAGAATAAAATCACCGTTGAACGGTACATTTTACCGTGCACTGTCACCGCAGTCCGAACCTTTTGTTAAGAAGGGTGATACGGTGGAACAGGGTGCTGTCCTTTGTATTATTGAAGCGATGAAGGTTATGAACGAAATCAGGACTGAGAAAAGGTGCAGGATAACGAGGATATTCGTTGAAAACGGTAAAGTGGTAAATGTCGGAGAAGATATGTTTTTGATAGAGTTATTATAGAGATTATGAATTCCACAGAAAATTTATTAGGTACAACGGCAGGCAGAATCCTGGAGTACCTCTCTAAGGAGCAGGAGTGCGATATAATCAAATTAAAATTTACGCTTAAACTGAATAATTCATTGCTTTTTTTAGGGTTAGGATGGTTAGCACGGGAAGATAAAATAGTCATTATTCAGTCGAAAAACACCTATTTGATAAAATTGAAGAAAATGTGAAACGTCTCCATTTTTATGGCATACAGATATTTCCAATCACGCGTAAAACAAAAACAGCATAAGATAAAGAAAATAAAATCTATTACTATTTTCTTTATCGCTGTTATACTTCTATTCTGTTTAATCTCTCCACAGCAGTTTGGTATTGTGGGAAAAAAATTCAAAGAGTGGTTTTCAATCATTTTTGGCCAGGCTATGTTTCTTGTTCCTGTTTTTCTGGCATTTTACTCCTGGCAGTTGCTTAAATATAAAAAGGCGAAACCGCAGCATATTATACTTTCTGTTAGTCTGATTCTGCTTATAAGTTCATTCCTGAATATAATTGGTAAATTTTATAAAACAAATTATGGCGGCTGGACAGGTAAATTTCTGGGAGATAATATTTTTGAAAGATTATTCGGTGGGACAGGGTCAATTTTTGTAGTTGTTATCGGTATCCTTTATTTAATAACATTACTCTTCAACATATCCCTATCTGAAATTATAGGATTTATTTCAAATAGAATAAAAAAGGATTTAGAAGAATGGAAAAAGACCAGTGAACTTAATAAAAAGATAAAATCTCTTCCTGAGTCTGAAAAAATTATTAAGGTAAAACCTGAGCCACTACCCGAAATTCCAGGTGAACCTAAAATAGTAGTTGAGAAAAAACCCGGGATTAAGCCAAGGGTTGAAGAAAAAATTGAAAAGCAGAAAGTTGAGTATAAAATTCCATCGGTTGATTTGCTGCGGAAAGTACCCGGCTTTGAAAAAAAATACGAAAAGGAAGAGATGCGTGCAAAAGCAAAATTGCTTGAAGAAACACTTGCGAGTTTTAATGTTTTTGCAAAAGTCATTGACATAACCCCGGGACCTGTTGTTACAAGGTTTGATTTGGAACCGGCCTCGGGAGTGAAAGTGCAGTCAATAACAGCACGTGTCAATGACATTTCCCTTGCAATGAAGACCTCAAGGCTGCATATAATTGCACCTGTCCCGGGTAAAGCCGCCATAGGTATTGAAATCCCTAACCCGGAGATTAACATTGTGGGCTTGCGTGAAATTGTTATGTCTGAAAAATTTCAGAACTCCAAATCTAAACTTACAATCGGACTCGGGAAGACGTCTACCGGTGAACCCTATGTTGCTGATCTTGAAACGATGCCTCATCTCTTAATTGCGGGTGCAACAGGGTCGGGTAAGAGTGTTTGTATTCATTCTATAATTTCTTCAATCCTGTTCAAGTCAAAACCTGACGAGGTAAAATTTCTTTTAATTGACCCGAAGAGGTTGGAATTACCGACGTACAATGACCTGCCTCATCTTTATGACCCGAAGGTTCCTGCTGAGAAAGCAGGTGTTGTTACACAGGCAAAACAGGCCTCAAGGTCATTGCAATATCTTGTCAAGATTATGGAAAAAAGGTATGAAAAGTTTGCACAGGCAACTGTCCGCAATATTGAGGGATACAATGCTCTTATGGAAAAGAAAGGACAAAAGAAAGAGTTTTATATAGTGGTCATAATTGACGAACTGGCAGATTTGATGCTGACAATACCAAAAGAAGTAGAAGATGCTGTCCAGCGATTAGCACAGATGGCAAGGGCAGTTGGTATCCATCTGGTTCTGGCGACACAGAGGCCAAGTGTTGATGTAATAACAGGTGTGATTAAGGCAAATTTATCTTCCCGGATCGCTTTTCAGGTTCTTTCAAAGATAGATTCACGGGTAATACTTGACGTTGTGGGAGCAGAAGACCTGCTGGGCAGGGGAGATATGTTGTTCTTACCTACGGGTGAACCGCAACCCATACGTCTGCAGGGCGCTTATCTGTCTGAAAAAGACATAGAAGCAGTTGTCGGTTTCATCCGTCAGCAGGGTGTGAAACCGGAATATGAAGATGATATAGTGAAAACGGTGCAAAAGGAACAGGAATCAAAAGAAGACGAGACAAAGGAGACATATTTGAAACAGGCATTGGTGCTTATTAAAGAACGCAAGAGGGTATCACAGGACCTGCTGAAGGCTCACTTCGGTTCATCTGCACGGGCGAGTGATGTTTTGAGTTTGCTTGAAGTTAGAGGATTCATAGTCAAACCCGAAGGGACAAACAGATGGCAGATATTATTTGATAAAATAGACGAGTACATGGAGCCCGCAGATGAGAACTGATATAGTTTCCTCCCTTGGAGTCCCCGTTTTTATTTTTATATTTTTGTGTTCAGTAATCAACGCCATAGAAATTGACGAGGTTCTGGAGAATATACAGAAGAAAGAAAATGGAATCAGTGACCTGAAAGTCAAAATTATTCAGAGAATAGAGTTTAAGGAAGTTGACGAGAAACATACTATCCGGAGTGAAGTCACATTTAAAAAGCCGGATAAAATTTTATTGATTCAGCAGGACCCGGAAAGCAAAACAATTGTTTCAGACGGAAAGAAATTATTCATATACAGTCCGCTGACTAAACAGGTGTTTGTTGAGACCTGGAAGAACTGGAAGGGCATTTCATATATTATCCCGGGCATTTTCAATCCGGAAGGTAGAATTCAGGATTTGAAAAAGAACTATGTTTTTGAATTATTGAATGAAGAAAAAGATGCATATGTAATCTTACTCAAACCCAAACGGACAAAAAAGATAGTCCTGCGGACAAAAAAACATTTACCTGAAGAATTTGAATTCAATATGTGGATTTCCAGAGAGGATTTCCTGCCTGTTAAAAGTAAATTCATCAGCCAGACGGTTGTGTGTATAACAGAATTAACAGATTGGCAGGTAAATTTAGAGCCTCCTGATGAATTGTTCCGGTTCAAAATACCCGCTGATGTTGAAGTGCTCAGGTTGGAATGACAGGTATGACAATAGCAACAAAACTAACTTTATTAAGAGTAATTCTTATACCGGTATTTGTTGTGCTTATGTTTATTAACAATTTATGGACATGGATATTATCTTTGATAATATTTATTATTGCTGCATTGACAGATGCATTTGACGGATTTTTAGCCCGTAAATTTAACGATGTATCAAAATTCGGTATTTTCTTTGACCCCCTGGCTGATAAGTTATTGATATCTTCTGCATTTATAACGTTTGTCGGATTGCCTGAATTGGGAATACCTGCCTGGATGGTCGTATTGATTATTTCCCGGGAGTTTATTATTACAGGATTAAGGCTTATTGCTATGTCACAGGGAAAAGTCGTTTCTGCTGATTTGATTGGTAAATTCAAAACAACGTCTCAAATTATTGTGATAATTATTATACTTGTCATAATTGTTTTTCATTCTTTTTCTAAATCCCAGGGTTATGAAAATTATTCCCGGATAGCATTAATATTGTTAAAATTGCCCTTCTGGTTAACGTTATCCGTTTCTCTTGTAACAGCATATTCGGGCATATCTTATATTTATAGACATCGTGATATTATAAAATTAGAGTTTAATAATAAAAAATAAGTGAACTTAATAATAAAAACACTCTCCACGGGATTTTTTACAGGATACATACCTCTTGCTCCCGGTACCTTCGGGACCATTCTTTCCGCAGTAGTTTACTGGCAGTTATTTCCAAAAAACACTACTATGCAGATAATAATTGTATCGCTTAGTATTATTATCGCCATAATTGTTGCCGGGCAATCAGAAAAAGAGACCGGCAGAAAAGACGACAGGAGAATTGTAATAGATGAAATCGTAGGTTTTTGGGTATGCATGCTATTTATCCCGCATAGAATTACATTTTTTGCAGCAGGTTTTCTGCTTTTCCGCTTTTTTGACATAATAAAAATCCCGCCTGTAAAGAAGTTAGAGAAATTACCCGGTGGATTCGGTATAGTCCTTGATGATATTGCAGCAGGCGTTATGACTAATATAGTTCTGCAAATATTGAAAATCTTTATACTATGCAGATTTTAACAGCAGCTATTATTGCATTTCTTATTGCTTCCTGGGTATATAATGACGCCAGGAGTCGCGGAATAAATGGCTTGCCCTGGGCTTTGCTTACGTTTTTAGTTATGATTGTCGGACTGCCGCTTTATTTGTTCAGCAGACCAAAAGGTCAACTTGTAGAATGTTCAAATTGCAACAAGAGAAAGTTGGATTCACTTCCTATATGTCCTCATTGCAGTCAATATACACGTGTAGCAGAAGGAGCAGAAGTCTATGATAAAAAGAAAGTATGCAATAATTGCGGTAGGATAATAGAATCTTACTGGAATTTCTGTCCCTACTGTGGTTCCAAACAAAGTTAATATTTTTGTTCAACCCTTTTTTCAAAGCTTAGAAATTATAAAACAATTCGTCCCAATATCATGCCGTAGGCGGACCCGCCTAATGCGGGAATCGGGACGCTACAGTAGCGTCCAGTTTCCTGACTGCCGTCAGGCAAGTTAACTGGACGACTTTCTTGACAAATATGTATCAGATGTGATACAATAATAACAGGAGGTGACTAATATGGGTAATCAAAGAACTCTTGTAATGTTAGAACCACCAGTAAAAAATTTAATAAAAAATATAGCTAAAAAAGAAGGCATTTCTGTCTCCAGTCTATGCAGGGATTTAATTCGTGAAGCATTAGAAATTGTTGAGGATAGATATTTTGACAAATTAGCTGCTGCAAGAGAAAAGAATTTCAACTGGAAACATGGCTTAACACATCAAGAGGTATGGAATAAAAAATAAATGAGAATAATATACCATCCAAAAGTCAAAACTGACGATATTCCTCGTTTAGGGAATGACATTGCTTTA
>MNXB01000092.1 GCA_001871125.1 Elusimicrobia bacterium CG1_02_37_114 | reverse complement strand
TGGCAGAATTTATTAAGATTAAACAAACAGATAAAAAAAATTATATTAAATATGCTGAATTTGATGAAAGCGAAATAAATTTCCGGGAAGCATTCAAGGATAAAAAGGGCGTTATACTCCTGACAGCACATTTTGGCAACTGGGAAATGATGGGAGCCTCATTGCTTTTTCGTGGATACAAGATTATGACAATAGCAAGGAACCTGCGAAACCCTTACGGCAACAGAGCAATTGCTAAAATGAGAGAAATCGGAGGCGGGAGAACCGTTGAAGAACACCAGGCAGTCAGAGAATCTCTCCGATGGTTAAGGGCAGGTAATTGTTTAGCTATTATTATAGACCAGCACATTACAGAAGGCGGTGTAATCGTAGATTTCTTAGGCAGACCTGCTTATACGACGCCGATAATTACTCTTTTAGCAAAAAAAACAGGTGCAAAGATTGTGCCGGTTTATAATTTAAGGACACAACCGGGTAAAATCAGAATCTTTGCTGAAAAGGTAGTTGAGTTAATAAGCACCTCTGACAATAAACAGGATTTAATGGTCAATACAGAAAACTTCAATAAAATTATCGGTAAATGGATATTAAAGAACCCTGAACAGTGGTTCTGGCTGCACAACAGGTGGAAAGTCAAGTGAAAAAGATTAATAAATATCAGATGCTGTTTTTTATTTTACTCGCTGGATTGGCTGTTTTCAGACTCTTTTACATATCAACGGTCAACCTGTGTTATGACGAAGCATATAACTGGGACTGGTCACAGCAACTTGCGCTCAGTTATTATTCCCAGCCGGGTATGGTTGCCTGGTGGATAAGATTTTTCACCTGGATTGGCGGTAATACGGAATTCGGTATCAGGCTATCCGCAGTTACTGCCTCTGTTATCTCAACTGTTTTATTATATTTTCTTACAAAAGGCGTGACAAAAAGCGATAAAATATCATTCCTCACTACAATGACTTTACAGTTCAGTCCTATGGGTACGCTGGGTTCTATTCTAATCATGCACGATGTTGTCAATATGCCCTTCTGGATTCTTTCATTCTTCTGCCTGTGGAAAGTTGTTTCTACAAAAAATCCCCCCCTCACCTCTCCCTCTCCCTTCCTTCGGCTTCGCTCAGGACAGGCAAGGGGAGAGGATAAAGGTGAGGGCTGGTGGTATCTTTGGGGCATAAGTTACGGCTTAAGTATGAACAGTAAACTCAGCAGTGTCCTAATTGTCCTGTGTGTAATTATATTCCTGCTCCTGTCAGAAAAAAACAGATTCTATCTGCTGCGTAAAGAATTTTATTTCGGGCTTCTTCTGGCTTTTGGTTTATTTATTCATAACATATTATGGAATATAAAACAGGGATTCCCCACATATAAACATATATTCGGCTTGGGCAGCACGCACCAGCCGGAATTATTAAAGTCAACTTTTGAGTTTTTCGGGAGTCAGTTCGTTTCGGTCTCTCCGGTTATTTTTGTCTTAATGATAATCTCGCTTGTATATCTTTTATATCAGGGTATAAAATATAAAAATGATGGGTATTTGTTTATAGTTTCATCATCACTATCTATATTTCTGTTCTTTGGTCTTTTAAGTTTCAGGTCAAAAGTTGAACCTAACTGGGCGAATATTGCCTACCCGATAGGTATAATGTCGGTTTATGTGTATCTTGAAAAAGTCCGGTGGAAAAAATACATTAAATCAGGATTGATACTTTTCAGTTTCCTGTTTTCAATATTTGTTTCTGCAATTATTCTCTATCCGGAAATAGCAGTAAAGTATCTTGGTATCAGAGTTTCTCCGGAAAATGACCGGACAAACGAAGTCCATGGCTGGGACGCACTGGGACAGAGAATCAGTGAATTATTGAGTGAGCATACGGAACCTCTTTTCATATCCGGTCCTGACTATCAATTGACTGCAATCATAAGGTTTTACACAAAAGGACACCCAAAGTCTTATTGCTTTGTCCATACGGACAGGAGACACAACCAGTATGATATATGGGGCGGCTGGGACGAACTGAAAGGTAAGGACGGTCTTTTTATCAACTATGAGAAGGTGGACCACTATCTTATGAAAGCACTGGAAGGAGCATTTGAATCGGTTCAATTGATTGAAGAACTGGAAATCTACAGGAAAGGTTATTCCGATATACCCATAAGAAAGATAAAAATATTTTATTGTAAGAATTTCTTAGGACTTGAAAAAACAAGAAAACCCGATTATTATTAAAAAGTAATACCCACCAAATATCCCTCTCAAAAAAGTTTTAACAAAATCCATTAAATGTACTCCCAACTTTCCTTTATTTCATTGAGTGGCATCACGGTTATATTTTCGGATATTCTATACGATTGGTCCCCCGGATAAATAATCCAGAGATGACTCAGATTCAAATCCTCAATAGCAGAATGCATTGAACGCGTAGTCTTAGGTGCATCAATATATTTAAATTCTATACCCCAGTTCTTTCCCCCATTCTGCCAGAAAAGGTCTAATTCGGCACCTGCATGTGTGTTCCAGAAAAAAAGTTCTTCATTTTTTTTATTAAGCGCTTTCACCGTGCACTCAAGGGCAAAACCTTCCCATGATGCTCCCAGTTTATTATGTATGGATAATTGTTTAAAATTTTCGACCGACAACAACGAATGAAAGATACCCGGCTCCCTCATATAAATTTTAGGGCTTTTCACAAGACGTTTACCTATATTAGCAAACCACGGTTGAAGTAACCTGACCATAAATGTCTGTTCAAGTATATCTATATATTTTCTTACTGTCATATCTGAAATACCGAACGAACGCCCCAGTTCGGAGTAGTTCATTATATTCCCGTGGTAATGACTCAACATCAGCCAGAATTTTCTCAAGGTATTGACGGGTATTGTTATGCCCAACTGCGGAATATCCCTCTCAAGAAATGTGCTGATATAATTTTCTAACCATAAGAAACTGTTCTTATCACTGCCTGCCAGAAAAGAGCGGGGCAATCCGCCCCTTAGCCAGAGTTTCTTAACATTTTCCCTGCCGACATCCGATATAGAAAAACCACCTAAGTTGTGATATCCTATTCTGCCGGCAAGAGACTCCGAACTCTGTTTCATAAGGTTTCCGGATGCACTGCCAAGAATAAGATATTTCTGTTTTGGTCTGTTATCAACAAGATATCTTATAACATCAAATAGTTCCGGATGTCTCTGTATTTCGTCAATAACAATCAATCCTTCAAGTTCTTCAAGTGTAAGACGGGAATTTTCAAACCGGCTTAAATCCCTTGGATTTTCAAGGTCAAAATAGTGGCTATATTTTATCTGTTTTGCAAGGAATGTCTTACCGGATTGTCTTGGACCAAGAATTGCGGTTACAGGAAAATTACTGATAAGATATCTGATTCGCTTGATATCTTTTTTTCTTTGAATTATTCTCTTCATGCAAAATATTATACATAATTAATGTTGAAATGTCAAATATAATATATGGAATTTCAATGATAGATTTAGCGTGAAAAAATAAAAAACAGTGGCTGACCCGCCGGCTCGGCCGTTCTTGACATTTGGTTTTTATCATAGTACCGGTATTGCAATTCAGAATATAGGTTCACAAATAAAAGGTGATGGTTTATCGACAAATATCAAACTTGGCTGTGATGTAAAAATACCAGAGAAGTCGTTGAATATTGGAGTTGAAGTTGACTATCCGTTATCAGGTAAAACTTCTATTGTGGTGATGCAGGCAATACCCACCAAATATCTCTCTCAAAAAAGTTCTGATATTTAAGTATTTAGTAAAATCAATCAAAAAATCTTTCAATGGGTACAGTTAAAAATTCCTGGATTGGGATGCCATTTTCTCCAACTAACAATTTTTTCTTTACATTGAATTCTTTTGAAAAAAGTTCTATTCCCGGTAAATTTGTTTTTTTTCTGCTACTTTTAACTTCAATAGCAATTATTGATTTACCTTTACAAATTACAAAGTCAACCTCACGGTTATTTCCTGCCCAGTAAAACAGATCTATACCTTTTCCTTTTATTTTATTCAAAATTGTTGCACCGACAGAAGATTCTACAAGATGTCCCCAGAACTCTCCATTTTTTTTAGCATCCGAAAAGGAACTGCTCTGTTGGGCAGTAATCAGAGCGGTATTCATTACCTGAAATTTAGGACTTGAACCTCTCTGTCGGACTTTTTGTCCTGCATACTTAGCCAAACCAGCTATTAAACCCGCACTCTCAAGCAATTTCAAATAATGTGCAAGAGTGACGGTGTTACCGGCATCCTGCAGTTGTCCGAGCATTTTCTGATACGAAAGGACTTGCCCGGAATACAAACATCCTAACTCAAAAACTCTCCGGAGTAATATCGGCTTATCTATTCTGGTCATGTGAAAAATATCCTTTGAGATAGTCGTTTCTATTAAAGAATCTTTAATATAGTTTGCCCACCTTATATGATTATTTATTAGAGTAGCACTCCCGGGATAACCCCCATAATAGATATATTCATCAACATCCCAACCAAACGCTTTTTGCATTTCATCAAAAGACCAGTGAGTAACATGTATAATTTCAAATCTACCCGCAAGACTCTCGGTCAGACCTTTGTGAATCAATAAGGGCGAAGAACCCAACAGGACAACGTGCAATCTATTCCCTTTTAGTGTATCTTCATCCCACAAACGTTTTACTGATTCTGACCATCCATGAATCTTATGGATTTCATCCAAAATTAGCAGTGAAGTTTTAGGATGTTTTCCTAAAGTCCACCGTGCAGTTTCCCATTGCTGTTCTATCCAGGTTCTCTCTTTTAAAATAGGTTCATCAGCAGAAACATAGTGGCATGGAATTTTAACTGTATCCATTATCTGTTTTGCAATTGTAGTTTTCCCGCACTGTCTGGGTCCTGTGATGACCTGGATATGACGTCTTTTCTCTTTCAGTCTTTCAAGAATTATATGGACAGTATTCCTTTTGAACATTTATATACCCCTCTTAATTGGTTCGTATAATTACTCAGTATATTGAGTAATTTTACTAAATACGATGAGTAATGTCAATAGCCTTGAAATAAAGTCCTTTTGCATGCCTGTCTTGAGTTGTCGGGTTATTAATGGTATAATAAATAAGATACCGATGAATATTTTAAGATTTGTTTTCTCTCCAATATTATGGATTCTTTCGGTGATTTATGTTATAATATTGAACTTTAAGCAGTATCTCTATAAAAACAATATCCTTAAAACAAATAAATTACCTGCAAAAATCTTATGCGTCGGGAATATTACTGTCGGAGGAACCGGCAAGACATCATTAGTGCTCTTTCTTTCAAAAGTCCTTCAAAAAAAACACAAAATAACAATACTGACAAGAGGATATAAGAGAAAATCAAGGAATGGATATTTAATTGTAAGCGACGGCAAAAATATCCTGACTGATGTCAAAGACTCCGGGGATGAACCATATCTGCTGGCAGAGAAATTAGAAAATGTGCCGGTAATAGTCGGTGCTGACAGGTACAGCGCGGGTAAAATTGCCCTGAATAAATTTAATGTTGGGACATTACTTTTGGATGACGGCTATCAGCACCTGCAATTATCCCGCAACCTTGATATATTGCTCATTGACTGCCTGAATCCGTTCGGTAACGGTTTTTGTCTCCCCCTGGGATTGTTACGGGAACCTTTAGAAAGCATGGCTCGTGCAGGTATAATTATTCTTACGCACTGCAACCTGGTGGAGAAAACAGTCGTGGATTCTCTTGTAGAAAAAATTAAAAGGTATAACAACAGTGCGGTGATTGCTACCTGCGTTCATAAACCGGTAAATTTTATCAGATTTGCTGACGGTGAGAAAATTGCAACCAGCTATTTTTCAGGCAGGGAAGTTTCTGTATTATCAAGTATAGGCAATCCTCCGTCTTTTGAGAAAACGCTCGTATCCTTAAATGCAAAAATAAATAACAGGTATAATTTCACCGACCATCACTGGTATAGAGCCGAAGAAATTAAAAACATACTTTCTATAAATGAATTTGTCATAACCACAGAGAAGGATTCAGTCAAACTGGAAAATTTTAAGGACGGGGCGGATAAAGAAATACTATCGCATTTGTTTACATTACAGATAGAAATTGAGATTATGGAGAACAAAGAAAAATGTTTAGAAAAAATAGAGAAGATTTTAGAAACATAGCGATATTCCTGGACAGGGACGGGACAATAATTGAAGACAAAAATTATCTCTCTGACCCTGACCAGATAACACTTATACCAAATACAATCACTGCCCTGCAGTTGCTAAAAAATAACGGTTTTAAACTGATATTGACCACAAACCAGTCGGGTATATCCCGCGGTTATTTCTCAAGGAACAAACTTAAGGAAATCCACGATAAACTTGTCACGATTCTGGGATTGAACAGAATAAAATTAGACGGTATATATTTTTGTCCCCATCATCCTGATAAAAAATGTTTCTGCAGGAAACCAAGCCCGGGCATGGCGCTGGGAGCAAAAAAAAAATTCCACCTGAATCTGAAAAAATCTTATGCTATAGGGGATAGGATGATAGATGTGGAATTTGCCAGGAATTTCGGCGGCAAGGGAATTCTTGTATTAACAGGTCACGGGAAAGAAGAAGAAGCAAAAAATAAATCCGACTATGTTGCTAAAGATTTACTGGATGCTGCCCAATGGATTACCAAAAGTAGGTTCCTTAGGAACCGGAAATGAAAAAAAGAATTAGAACCGTCCCCATTCTTTTTATTTTTATATTCCTGAATCCTTATTTCTGGGCTGACTCATCTGATATTGCTCAAACGGAAAACCCTCTACAGGTATCGTCTCAAACATTTATCTGGCGTAAGGTTGAAAACAAATCTTTAAAAACCGGTGAAAAACTTGTATTTTCTCTCAAATGGAATTTTGTCACTGCCGGTGTTGCTGAAATGAGAATAGATAATATTGAACAGGTTAATGGCCGTAGTGCATACCATATAATTACTGAATCAAGGTCTCTGCCGTTCTTTGATGTTTTTTACAAGATCCGTAATCGTGACGATTCATATATGGATACAGAAAGTTTATGTTCATTGAAGTTTGAATCACACCATAGGGAATCGGGTTCCGAGAAAGACGAAGTGGTGCTTTTTGACCACATTAACGGAAAATATAAACTAACCGAGCCCAACAGGAGCATAGAGGTCGAAATGCCTGCATTTGTACACGATAGTATTTCAGCACTATATTATCTGCGGACAATGGATATAAAAGTCGGGGAGGAATATTTTTTTGATTGTCAGTCCGGCGATAAAATTTATCCTTTAAGAGTGGTTGTTCATAAAAAAGAAAAAATTCATGTGCCGGCAGGAAAATTTGAATGTTATGTAGTGGAACCCTTTGTAACCGAGAACATAGGAGTATTTAGAGCAAAAGGCAGGCTATGGATATGGCTTACCTGTGATGACAGAAAAATCCCCGTGTTAATGAAATCAAAAATATTTATCGGGTCTATCAGCGCTGTTTTGACAGAACTGGGCAATTGACAATATTTAATAAATAAAGTATAATTTTTTACTTGAATGAAATTATATCCCGATAAATAAGATAATCCTGCGGATAAATCGGAAAATCCCTGGAGTTAATTACTTTTGCAATGTTCAGAGATAAAAAGATTACCCTTGTCATCCCTTCCTATAACGAAAGCGAAGGTATAAAATTTGTCCTGCAGAGAGTAGCATCCTTTATAGACGAGGTACTGGTTGTTGACTCTTCCCAGGATAATACTCCGGAAATAGCAAGAAGTATGGGCGCTACTGTCATAAGAGAAGAAAGAAGGGGTTACGGCAGAGCATATAAAACAGGTTTTCTAAATGTTAAAGGCGATATTGTTGTTACAGCAGATGCTGACGGGACCTATCCCATAGGTGAGAACGATCTTCCGCGGATATTGAATTTTTTTCTTGACAATAACCTTGACTTCCTATCAGCAAGTCGTTTCCCTATGAAATTTAGTAGAGAAATTATGCCTTACAGGAGAATCTTTGGTAACAAATTTCTTACTTTTATGTCTAATGTATTATTCCGCGGTGGCTTCCGTGATATTCTTTCCGGTATGTGGATTTTTAAGAAAGATGTACCTTATAAACTAAAACTCATTGATGACGGGTGGAGTTTTTCTGAAGAAATATAAATAGAAGCATTTATGGAAAAAACAATTAAATTCG
>MNXB01000124.1 GCA_001871125.1 Elusimicrobia bacterium CG1_02_37_114 | reverse complement strand
CACCTACAAAAATGGAAAGCGCTAAAGCACATACATTAAGCCTTATGGCATCTTTCATTGATACGGTTCTTCCTTCGTTTGACAACTCACTCAAAATACTCGTCCCACCTGAAACCCTGAGGACAATCGGAGGAGATTTCTCCGGGTCAACCGATGTACGCAACACTCCCCGTGTCAGCATTAACGAATCGGCATAGGGTAATAACGGTTCTATGGTTTCTTTCGGTATCTCCAGGACTGTTGTCGGTCCGAGAAAATAGCCGTGGTCCACTGCCAGCATTACTGTCCTGCCTGTAGCAGGTTTGATTATCTGTGAAATACGGTTTTTTAATCCCCAATCCATTTGTCGCCTCCTTATAATAGTCTCAAATTATACATAAAAAATATTCACACTGTCAATAAAATTTTGTTTATTAAATCTGAGTTGAAAAATAACTCGTATTTTGCTATATTTATACAAGTAAAATCCTGAAGGATAAAACCCTAAAGGGTAAATTCCAGAAATTTCCCGATTTATCGGGATTATACTTTCCTATACCGTGAAAAAACAGATGAAACTATTGAATAATTTTGGAGGATTTTCGAATGAAAAACATAAAAATCAAAGAATATTTTGCCCGGTGGAAAGCAGTTGATAAAATTAATTTAAAAGAGTTACGTGCTCTTACTTTAAAAGAACGTATCAACCAAATCATAATGCTAACTAGCGGCTTAGATAAAATCACTGTTAAAAATGTATATAAGAAAGATATTGAAACCGAAATAATCGGCAGATGGAACATTCTTAAGAATGCTTATAAATGAATCAAAAGAATATTTTACATCCATTTCTCAAACCAATCAAAGATTTATCTGAATTAATCAAAGTTACTAACAATAAAGGTATAATTATCGGTGGTATTGCAGCAAGTATTTTAGGGAAACCAAGGTTTACATCTGATGTTGATGTACTTATTTTATTTCAGAAGGATGATATTGCAGGTTTTATTAAACAAGCTGATTCGTGTGGTATTATACCACGGATAACTAATCCAATCAGATTTGCATTAAAAAACAAAGTTATTCTACTCAAACATAAGGAAACCGGTATAAACATTGATATAGCAATAGGATTACTCCCGTTTGAACACGAAATTGTTAACCGCAGTAAAATATTTGATATTGAAGGAATAAAAATAAATTTACCCCAACCGGAAGATTTAATCATACTTAAAGCTATTGCACATAGACCAATGGATTTGGAAGATATTCGTATGATTATTAAAATTTATCCCAGGTTAGACTTGAAACGTATTGAAAAAACCGTTAAAGAATTCGCATCATTTCTTGAAATGCCTGAGTTATGGACTGACCTTACAAAAATATTGAAATAACATCGGTTGCCTCTACATTGGTAATTGTTTAGCTATTAGAAACAAATTGTTTTGGACATAATTTATTCATATTTGGAATTAAGGCTTTAGCCTTTTATAAATTAGATAATCCTGCGGATAAAACCCTAAAGGGTAAATTCCATAGTTCTTCTGATTGCTAAACAATTACTTCCCATCACCATTCTGAACTTACCGAGTGAATTTTGAATACGATAATTTGACAGGAATATCGTTTTTTGATATGATATAACTTCTTTACAATGAAAATATTGTTGATATTAATAACAATTTGTTTTGTCAATCCAATCCGTATAACTTACGCTGAACCACTGGACTCATTAAAACCTGCAGGCTGGGTTTCTGACTTTGCCAGTGTCCTTGACCCTGTCAGTAGTCAGAGAATAAACGGATTAATTAATGAAATAGAAAAAAAAACTTCAGCGGAAATTGCGGTTGTAACCGTCAGAAATTTGGAAGGCGATTCCGTTGAAGATTATGCTGTCCGGTTATTTGAAAAATGGGGAATAGGTAAAAAGGGTAAGGATAACGGTATACTATTACTGGCAGCAACCGAAGATAAAAAAGTAAAAATTGAAGTGGGATATGGTCTTGAAGGGATAATACCTGACGGTCTTGCCGGAGAAATACTTGATAAATACGTTATCCCATATTTCAGACAGAACGATTATTCCAGAGGACTTTTGTTAGGGACTTTTGCAATTGTTGCTATTATTGCAAAAGATGCAAATGTCGAAATTTCGGGTTTAACCGCTACACCCATAGCATCCGAAACACAAAAGCCGGGTTTATTCAGTCTATTACTAAGATTTCTCCTGTTTATTATACTTGCACTTGTGTTTATCCGCCACCCATTCCTGTTCTTACTCTTTCTTGGTATGTCGGGTGGCAGAGGTAGAGGCTTTGGTGGAGGCGGCTTCAGCGGAGGTTTTGGCGGATTTGGTGGAGGTATGAGCGGTGGAGGAGGGGGTTCCAGGAGCTGGTAGGAGATTATACCATGGCTAATAATCAGGACGTATGCGAGATGGAAAATGAACGAATAATAAAAGATATTAAAGAAAAGATTGTTGAATGTCTTAATAAGATGAGCATATCTGCAAAAAATATTATTCTTTTCGGCTCAAGGGCAAGAGGGGATTCTTCAAAATACAGCGATTATGACTTTCTAATAATAACTGAAAAAACATTTAATATTAAAGAAAAAATGGAGATTAACAAAAAAGTAAACCAAATTCTAGCAAAATTGCTCATTCCAAGCGATATCATAATAAATTCAGAAGAAGAAGTGGAGTATAAAAAAAATAGAATAGGCTGTGTTACAAGATATGCCTTAAAAGAGGGAATTAAAATATGATTGAAGAACACATAAGAAATTGGGTTATAAAAGCAATGGAGGATTTCAATATTGTAAAACATGAATTAAGTTTTGCAGAAGCTGAAATTTCTACAAGTCCGGTTTGTTTTCATTGCCAGCAAGTTGCAGAGAAGTTATTAAAGGCATACCTTATTTCAAAAAGTATAGATTTTGGGAAAACGCATGACCTTGAATATCTTTTAGAACTTTGCGTAAAGCAGGATGTGGAATTTAAAAACATGAATACTGGGAATTTAAAACCTTATGCAGTTGAAGTTAGATATCCCGAGGAGTTTTATATCCCTTCTATTGAGGAGGCAAAAGAATGTTTTGGGATTGCTTCAAATATAAAAATTTTTATTTTTAAAAAGTTAGAAATAAAAGAAAAAGATTTAAAAAATTACAATAATGGAACTTGAAAAGTGATATAAATTCTTTATAAGGATCTGGTAAGGAAAAAAATGTCTTCCATGTTAGAAAAATTTGTTGAAGAAATCAAAAGAGTATGTGGTGACAATTTGAAATCTGTTATATTATACGGTTCAAAAGCAAGCGGTGAATCTACAAAGAAGTTTTCCGATTATAATCTGCTTCTGGTATTAAACAAAATAAGTTTTCAGGACTTGAAATCAATCACATCTATAGCAGATAAATGGATAAAACAGAAAAACCCGCCGCCGTTAATTTTCTCTGCTGAAAGACTGAATAAATCTACCGATGTATTTCCAATAGAATTCCTTGATATGAAAGAACATCATAAAGTCCTATACGGCGATGACCCGTTTACTGACATGCAGATAAACCTCAGGCATCTCAGACATGAATGTGAATCTGAATTAAAAGGAAAACTTTTAAAACTGCGTCAGGGATATATGAACACCGGCGGGAAAACTTCAGGGGTAAGGGAACTATTAATAAGTTCTGTTTCCACTTTTTTGATTGTCTTCAGGCATATACTGTATCTGCTGGGCAGGACACCGCCTGCTAAAAGATTAGATGCATTGAATATGTTATCCGAACACATAAAAATAAATACCGAACCTTTCATTTCAATACTTAAGATGAAAAATGAAGAAAAAGAGACTTCTAAACTTGACCCCGTTGTAATTTTTGAACAATACATAGAAGAAATAGAAAAAATAGTTGATTTTGTAGATGACATGTAAAAAATAGGGACAGCGACCATTTATTTGGTCCTAAGAATTAGAACCGTCCCCATTCTTTGGAGGTGAAAGTATGAAAAAAGGATGGATTGTTTTAGGTGTTGTAGTAGTTCTGGTATTAATTGTCTTTGGCACGTATGTCAGCAACTATAACAGACTCGTCACGTTTAACGAAAGTATTGACGCTGCCTGGGCACAGGTAGAGAACCAGCTTCAACGGAGATTTGACCTCATACCCAATCTCGTCAATACCGCTAAGGGTTACATCAAACATGAAAAAGAAGTTTTCACCCATATTGCTGATGCAAGGGCAAAACTGGCTGGTGCAAGAACAACAAATGAAAAAGTCCAGGCAACAAATGAAATGGAAAGTGCTTTAAGCAGGTTATTAGTAGTGGTTGAAAATTATCCGCAGTTAAGGTCAAATGAGAATTTTATCCGTCTGCAGGACGAACTGGCAGGGACCGAAAATCGTATTGCTGTTGAAAGACGCAGATACAACGAAACTGTCCAGATATACAATATACTTGTAAAAAGGTTGCCAAGCAATATTGTAGCAGCAATGTCAGGATTTAAGACAAGAGATATATATTTTAAAGTGGAAGAGCCTGCAAAGAAAGCACCAAAAGTAGAATTTTAAACACCAGCGAAGCATGTTGGTGTTTACCCCAGCGTATTGTTTTATTCCATGTGTTGGGAATAAAACTGCGAGGGGTTATTAAGGGTGAGGAAACTATGAGAGCAGCAATGTTTTTAGGTCCGGGAAAAATGGAAATTCAGGAAGTGGAAAAGATAAAACCTAAAAAAGGTGAAGTCCTTATGAAGGTTCATGCCTGTGCTGTATGCGGAACTGATATCCGAATATTCTACCATGGTCAGAAAAATGTTGTTCCACCGCATATCACAGGACATGAAATTGCAGGTGTTATTGAAGAACTGGGACAGGGTGTGAAAGGATACAAACCTGGTCAAAAAGTCACTGTGGTAACCTGTGTGGGATGCGGAAAATGCAGGTTCTGCAAAAAAGGAATTTATAATCTGTGTGACACGCCCCGGTATATAGGATATTATTATCCTGGCGGATTTGCCGAATATATGATTGTCCCGGCAGAAGCTGTCCAAGGTAATAACATTCTTAAAGTTCCGAATAATCTCGGTTTTTCTGAAATTGCCATGATTGAACCTTTATCCTGCTGTATAAATGCCCAGGAATATTTAAATATCCAGAAAGGTGATACGGTGGTAATCATAGGTGCTGGACCTATTGGATGCATGCATGCCGAACTGGCAAAAGCCAGTGGTGCTAAAAAAATTGTTATGTTTGATATCTCAGACAACAGGTTAGAATTAGCAAAAAGCAGGTTTGAATATGTCCTTACCGCAAATAATTCAAAAGAAGATATGGTTAAGAAAGTAATGGAGCTGACAAACAATGAAGGAGCGGATGTAATAATCGTCGCCTGTCCTGTAAATGCATGTCAGGAACAGGCAATGCAGATGGTTGCCAAAAAAGGAAGGATAAGTTTCTTCGGGGGCCTGCCAAAAGATAATCCCTACATCAAACTGGACTCCAACATTGTCCACTACAAGGAAGTTTCCATATTCGGTGTATTTGCTTCTAACAGGAAACACTACGAAGAAGCGGCAAAATTGATTTCCACAGGTAAAATTAATGCAAAGAAGTTTGTAACGGATGCATTCCCGCTTGAAAAAATTGTAGAAGGTATTGAGACAACAAAAAGCGGTAAAGGATTAAAAACTGTAATATCCATTGTAGGGGCGTGATTCATCACGCCCACTGAAAGAAGAATTAATTTAAAATGAACAAGAAAGAAAATCCTTCAAAACAGGAATTTAAAAATCCCGGAGTTGAATACAGAAGCGCACCTTTCTGGTCATTGAATGATGACCTTGATGATAAAGAACTCCAGCATCAACTTTTAGAAATGAAAAAAGGCGGTATGGGCGGCGGGTTCATGCATTCAAGAATCGGACTCATTACACCGTATCTATCAAAAGAATGGATGGACAGGATAAAGAATACAGTCGCTTATGCAAAAAAGATAGGTCTCCTTGCGTATCTTTATGACGAAGACCGATGGCCCAGCGGATTTGCCGGCGGTATAGTTACAAAAAAACGGTTAAATCAGATGAAACTTCTGCAGGGAAAAAAGAAAAATGGTAACTGGACTTTTAAAGAAACTATCTCACCCAAAAGTGAGTGGTATAACGATTCTTATTACCTGAATACAATGAATCGCAGGGCTGTAGGAGCATTTATAAAATCAACTTATGACGCATATAAAAATGTAGTCGGCAAAGAATTTAACAAAACCGTTCCTGCAATTTTTACTGATGAACCGAATTATTTCAACCCTTTTGGTGACAATAAGAGTCAGCAAATACCATGGACAGAAAATCTTGCGTCAGAGTTTAA
>MNXB01000100.1 GCA_001871125.1 Elusimicrobia bacterium CG1_02_37_114 | reverse complement strand
CGTTGTTTTACAGGATTGTGAGTTCGCTTCGCTGAAACAAAGCCCGATTTCAGCCATTACATTTCTCGCTTTTAAAAAATTCGGTTTGAAAAAACACATAAAGATTTGCTATAATTAATATAGAATTTCAATTAAATCCAAATTAAAAGGTGATGAGGTTCGCCTACGAACCACCCCGATAAATCGGGGTTGATGACCTCTACTCTGAAAATAGAAGTAGAGGTTTTTTTATATATGGTAAGAAAATATTATGCTACATGACCTCGTTGATGCTTTGAAAAAAAATGGTTGTTGTATTTGTTATCTTATTAGAAAAAGAACACGCAAATATATGGATGACTTTTTATACGAACAAGTAAATGACGTTGGAATAAGGGAACAGTTAAGAAAATCTTTAGGCTTCTGTAACATGCATGCCTGGCAATTACAAAAGATTGGTGACGGATTCGGGCAAAGTATAGTCTATCAGGATTTATTTGAAACAATTATAAATAAACTGAATAATATTTATGAATCATCCAATACGTTAAAAACCTTTATAAAAGAATTATTGAAAGATAAAAGAGGAGAAATGGACACAAAAATCAAAAGAATTGTAGGACGTGAGATTTTAGATTCACGAGGAAATCCAATTTTGGTTGTAAAATATATCAAATTTTTGTATAATTGTATTTATGAAAAAAGAATTTGGATTACATTGGATAAAAAATAAGATATTGACAAAAGAATACGAATGTAGTTCCCATGCTGAAGAAGAAAGAGAATCAGAGAAAATTACTTTAGATGATATAGAACAATCAATTATAAATGGAGAAATATTAGAACATTATCCTGATGACCAAAGAGGTGAGTGTTGCCTGTTATTGGGATACAATAAGGAAGGTTACCCAACACATATTGTTTGTGGAAGAACTATATCAGACAAATTGAGAATAATAACTGTATATATTCCATCATTGCCAAAATGGTTAGATGAAAAAACACGTAGGAGGTGAATATATGAACAAAAGCTATAAATATGACAATTGTAATTTTTGTGGTGGGAGAGTAAGTGAACGAAGAGTTCAAAAGGCTTGCTGGTGGGGAGAAAAATTACTCGCTATTGTTGATAATGTACCTGCTGGAGTTTGTGAACAATGCGGTGAAAAATATTACCGTGCAGTAATTTTAAGACAAGTGGAAAACCTTATCAGAAACCGTAAAAAATTAAATAAAATATCAGTACCATTAGCTGAATTTGTCACTCGTTAACCAGATTAAAAATCTTGTTTGAATTGTATCAAGAAGTAGCAAAACGGTATCAAAGACCATCACTTGTATATGAAAGAAAACTTATAGCACTTGCCAAAAGGGGTAATCCAAAAGCCAAAGAGGAATTGTTATTTCTACAGATTGGTTTTTTCTTATTTAGAATTAGAACAATTCTTTTCCCATCTTTGTTAAAACAATACGGTGAAGATAAAAACATTACCAAGGTCAATAAGTGAAATAATAAGAGACGCTGTTGAAAAGTTTGATGAATAACATAACATTGGTTTTTTTGACAAATGAACAAAAAAGATGTAAAATGTTGTTATGAAACTTAAAATATATTTAGATTCTTCTGTTCCAAGTGCATATTTTGATGAAAATAAACCCAGTAGACAAAAACTCACAATAAATTGGTGGGATAATGTAATGTTTAAAGATTTTGAAGTTTATACTTCACAAGTGACAATTGCCGAAATAAATGGGACTTCCGATACAAATCTACGAGGCAGACTACTGAGGTTGATTAAATCCATACGGGTTTTAGAAGTTCCGGAAGAGGCACAGGAATTAGCAAAAAAATATATTGATGAGGATATTATACCAGAAGATTATCTTGACGATGCACTACATATTGCAATAGCAATTCTATATCAGATAGATATTCTTGTAAGCTGGAATTTTAAACATCTGGTAAATCCTGTAACTCGCAGAGGAATAAATGCAATAAATATGCTTAAAGGATATAAACAAGTAGATATTGTAAGCCCGGAAGAATTGGGAGGCGATAAATATGAGTAAATTAAAAGAGAAAGCAAATCCAGAAATAGAATTTTCAAATGACCCTATGATGAAGCAACTACATATTATTCAAATGAAAATCTCTAAAGAGACAAGGAATATGAGTGGTAAAGACTTAGTAAAATACTTCAAAGAAAAATCACAAGCAATTAAACAGAAATAATAGTCTAGTTCGCTTCGCTGAAACAAAACCCGATTTCAGCCGTTACATTTCTCACTTTTAAACGGCAATTTGACATGTGGGTTATTTTGTTATAGTATATATGTTAGGAGATGGAGTTCTCCATTAATCGCTTCAACGTTTTTAAAGGCTGATAACTCCTACGATTAATAAATCATTTTAGAAAGGAAATAAAAATGGTTCCATTAATTGTAGGATTATTGGTTTTTCTCTCAAGTTTAATTTCCCTCCGAATAGGTATATCTGTTGCAATAATCGAAATAATTACAGGAACATTTGCCGGCAACTTAGGTCTTAAGCCTGAAGACTGGATGCTCTATCTTGCGAATTTCGGCGGGATTATTCTTACTTATCTTGCTGGAACCGAGATTGATACCAGGCTTATGAAAGAGAAATTCAAAGAAAGCTTTTTAATGGGCTTTTTTTCTTTCATTTTACCATTCATTGGCACCTTCCTCTATACTCATATTGTTACCCACTGGACATTAAAAGCGTCATTAATCGCTGGTACCGCCCTATCAACGACATCGCTTGCTGTTGTTTATTCCGTTCTTGTTGAAACAGGTCTGCAGAAGACAGAAATAGGCAAATTGCTCATGTCCTCGACCTTCATCACTGATATGGGCACTGCTCTTGTTTTGAGTATTTTATTTATCAAACCCACTATTTATACACTTCTTTTCCTTGCAGTTTCAGCAGGAGTTATTTATCTGGTAGATGAATTCTCCCTGTATATTCTCAGGAATCCCCGGATATTCAATAAGGTAATCGAACCCGAAATAAAATTCATATTCCTGGTACTTCTGGTATTTATATTCTTTGCAAAACTAGGCGACGGCCATGCGGTACTTCCGGCATTTGTCCTGGGGCTTCTTATGTCAAAACACTTTACAGAGAGAAGAGAAACAAAAGTCATAAGGAACAGGTTAAGGACAGTTGCCTATGCGATGATAACCCCAATATTCTTCATAGTGGGCGGCATGCGGGTGTCTCTGCCATTAATTATTACAGGTCTCTTTCTTTTCATTATTCTTTTTGTCATAAAAATAGTTTGTAAATTTCTCGGTGTGTATTTTCTTGCAAAAAAATATATTCCCCAGGGAAGCATGTACACAACCCTTCTTATGAGTACCGGGTTAACTTTCGGGACGATAGCAAGCCTTTTCGGGCTGAATGCAGGGATAATCAATCAGAATCAGTATTCAATCCTTGTAGGTGTAGTCATAGCAAGCGCTGTAATACCAACATTTATCGCGCAGAAATGGTTCATGCCGGTTGAAGAAGAGGACATAATTGAAGAAAATGGAAATTAAAGAAATAAAAATTACAAACGCGCAAAAGAATTCTATAAGACTAAGAAAATATTATGCTACATGACCTCATTGAAGCTTTTAGAAAAAACGGTTGTTGTATTTGTTATCTTATTAGAAAAAGAGTACACAAATATATGGGTGATTTTTTATACGAACAAGTAAATGACGTTGGAATAAGAGAACAGTTAAGAAAATCTTTAGGCTTCTGTAACATTCATGCCTGGCAATTACAAAAGCTTGGTGACGGATTCGGGGAAAGTATAATCTACCAGGATTTATTTGAAACAATTATAAATAAATTGAATAATATTTATGAATCAAACAATATGTTAAAAACCTTTATAAAAGAATTATCGAAAAATAAAAACCTAGACAACTTCAGAGATAAAAACGATATTTGTTTAATATGTAAACAGGAAAAGGAATGGGAAGAGATGTATGCTCTATCATTTATTGAATATTTTCATGAACCGATATTTAAGAAATCTTTTCAAAATTCTTTTGGACTATGCATACCACATTTATTGGAAGTTCTGAAAAAATGTAAGGATGTAAAATTATTTAAAGGAATTATTAGAATTGAATTAGGAATAATGGATAATTTATTAAAAGAGTTAAAAGAATTTCATCGTAAGCATGACTATCGTTTTTCTAAAGAAGGTTTTGGCAAGGAAGGAGATTCATGGATAAGAGCAATAGAAAAGATTGTCGGGAAAGGAACTTTATTATAACTAACCCTACTCTATAAATAACCACATACCATTTCTGTTCCTTCCAAGCTGTAAGATTTCTAAACAAACTAATAAATTCAAAATAAAGTTTTGTTTGAGTGTTATCGAGAAATAGTAAAGCAATATAAAAAACTTCCTCTTAAATATGAAAGAAGACTCATCGGGCTTGCTAAGAAGGGAAATTCTTCTGCACAAGAAGAGTTGTTATTTCATTTGCTTGGTTTCTTTTTATTTAGAATAGAAACAAATCTCTCTCCTGCAATTATTAGACAGTATGGAGAGGATATTCTTCAAGATTGTTTGGTGCTTGGTATAGGAAAAATTCGCACATATAATCTGAGATATAGAAATAAGAAAGGAAAATTTCAACCGGTGCACTTCAGTACATATATATGGAAAAGCGTTACTGGTTTATTAGTTACTTATACTAAAACCAAGAAAGAAATTTGTTTTTCTGATTTATCAGATTTACGTATCAAAAGAATTGAGTAATTTTGAATCTCACCTTGAACTATTCATAAAAAATAAGTAGAATTTAGACCATATTAAAGATTATTAGAAAGGCATTTACTAACTTGCATAACTGGAAAATACATCCATTCTTTATATTAACTTTCCTTTATATAATAATCCTTATTTTAATTGATACAACCGGTTATTTCCTGAAGAAAGCAGAAATTTTGTCACCGGTTATAAATAAAGACATTGAGCTGACAGGGACGGTTGTCAGCGAACCTGTGAGTAAGTCATATGGAACAGAATTTATAGTTAAGGTTAATGAGATTCTTCGCCCAACGCAAGTCACCCTGAATGAAATGAAGGGTCTCAATGACAGCAAGAAGAGATTCTTCTCTCGCCACGGCGGGCTCAGAATGACAGAGAGCGTAAAACTTTTAGCCAGAAACTTTGATAAGACACCTGATATTGAGTTTAATGATAAACTCAAATTGTCAGGAAGAATTTCACAATATCAGGCACGGAACCCGGGTGAGTTTGACTATGGAAAATATCTTGCAAGAAAAGGTATTTATGGAATACTGAATATTTATGATTTCAAAGTAGTGGAGCATGGAAAGATGCCACTGATTTACAGGATTATAAGTTCACTCCGCAACAGAATGATAAAATCCATACAGGATAACATCCCACCGGCTGAATCTTCGATATTATTACCTATGTTTATCGGAGAAAGAGGTGCATTGACTCAGGATTTGCGAAGTATTTTTGTTGATGCCGGGGTTATGCACGTCCTCGTTGTAAGCGGCTTACATGTTGGATATGTTGTAGTAATATTCTGGTTTTTATTAAGATTAATTCCCGTGTCTAATAAAATAAGAAATTCTTTGTTGATGATTCCTGTCCTGCTATATTGTTTTATTACAGGTGCAAATCCACCGGTTGTCCGTGCAACTGTTATGGCTATTACCCTCATAATATGTTATTTACTTAAACGGGACAGTTTGATTTATCATGCTTTTGCCCTAGCTGCTGTATTTATTTTAATATTTAACCCGCAGGCATTATTTTCTGCAAGTATGCAGTTGTCTTATGTTTCCTGTCTGGGTATTGTATATATATTGCCTAAATTATTAGAGATGTTTAAAAGTCCGGCTGATGAAACAGGTTCTTACCGGCAGTCGAATTTTTTTGGATTGTCAGGTAAATTTACCCGTTATTTAATAACCCTGTTTTGTGTTTCGCTTTCCGCTCAAATTGCCGTATGGCCACTACTTGCGTTTTATTTCTATAAAGTTTCAGTAGTTGCAATATTATCAAACATTATTGTTGTTCCATTGGTAGGAGTTGTGCTTGCATTATGTTTTGGACTTTATTTTACAGAAATGTTTTTGACGTTTTTCGTACCTATTTTTGGTAGTTTGTGTCATGTTTTAACAAAACTTTTTATTGTGATCGTCACGTTTTTTGCCAGTATTCCTTATGCAATTGTTCGCACAGGCAAACCCACTGTGTTGTTTATCATTATTTACTATATTCTTGTAATAGCATTATTTAAGTTACACAAAACCATCCACCGCTTAATAGGTTTTGTTGTTTTGCTCTTATTCGTAATTTTATCATTTATCCGGTTACCATTCACCCCCAGACCTTTGGAGGTTACTTTTCTTGATGTTGGACTCGGAGACTGTATTTTCGTTAAATCTCCGGAAGGCGAGAGGATTTTAATTGATTGTGGTGGTGATAAATATAAAATTGATGAATGGACTATTAAACCATTTTTGTGGTCACAGGGAATAACAAAGATTGATAAAATATTCTTAACGACATCCCGATGGACACATCAGTCTGCTCTGAAGATGCTGCTTCAGGATTTTAAAGTGAAAAATTCTTCTATTTCTAATCTTGAAATCCTCAATCCGGGGAAGGACCCTTCAATAATTAAACTCACCTATGGAAAATTTTCAATGCTGTTTACTTCTGACAGTTCAATAGAGTCACTTGAAGGGCTTAGAGAAAAAATCGGGAATATAGATATTTTACAGATCCCACGGCACGGCAGTGGTTTTATAAGATATAAAGAAAGGTATGAAAAATTAAATCCGAAACAGTTTGTGGTTTCTACAAATAAATCAGTAGATAAATTATTTAAGGAATACCCGTCATTGGCAGATAAACTTTATTCTACAAGTCAGAAGGGGGCGCTCCGGATTATCAGTGACGGTAAAACCTATAAAATAAAGCCATTCCTGAAATAAGATATTTTAATAAACGACCGTCTGATTGATTATTCATCAGCAACAGGAAGCGAAATTTGCGAGCCATTTATAAGACAAATGTATTGTCAGATAGTAAATATGTCTTGACAAAATTATTCCTATGAGTATGTCACCTTTGATGACCCGCTTACAAGGGAACGCGCATTGACTGATCCAAAATTATTCTTTGATTCAGTAGGTGACAATGTAATTCTGGATGAAATCCAGTACGTGCCTCAGATTGTTACTTACATTAAGATAGCAATAGATGAAAAGAAAAATGTTAAAGGTAGATTTATTATAACGGGTTCCCAGCAATTTCATCTTATAAAAAATCTGGGAGATTCCCTGGCAGGAAGAATAGCAATTTTCGAGCTAATGCCGTTCAGCTATAATGAAAAAGAACAAGCGATAAAATAGTGACTTTTTAAAATGATAAAAGAAATCAAGGTTAAACCTATAGGAATAATTCATGCCCCATATAAAGAACCTAAAGGCATGCCTATTCAGGGAGTATTTAAAAAGAACGTCAAGGGCACAATCCACCTGTTTCCGAAGTATATAGCAGGACTGAAGGATATTAAAGGATTTTCGCACCTTATTCTGGTTTATTATTTTCACCGTTCAAAAGAAGAACGACTTGTAGGGAAACCATTCCTTGAGGATGAAGAACATGGGATATTTGCAATAAGAAGCCCGCACCGAAAAAATCATATCGGAATTTCAATAGTTAAGCTGGAAAAAGTACGTGGCAATATCATCACTTTTACTGATGTAGACGTTCTGGATGGTACGCCACTTCTTGATATCAAACCTTATGTTAAATATTTTGATAAATGCTGTAAAGTAAAAAGTGGGTGGATAGATAAACATTTTAAAAGCGGTAAAATACCGGCAAAAACGAAAATAAAATAATTAAATATAAAATGAACAATTTTCTAGCGTCAGACTTGAGTTGCTTGATTAATAAACTTTATTATGGAATTTGGGATTTTACCCAGTTATAATATCTTTCTGTTCTTTTGAATATTTCCGATGCTTCTTTCTCTGTAAAAATCCTATCTTCATATTCAATAATGTTTTTCATGCTTATAATCTTTACCAAAGTATCCGAATATTTTCTTGCATCATTATTATTGAATTGGTCAATCAAGAAATCAGCCAAATCCCGGTGATCCTGACTTGAACATCTCATGCCCTTCTTATAAACCAATAGAGCATCTGTTGCAGAAATAGCACAGCGCACAGATTCCAATCCCACTGAATGCCAGTTCTTGTTCCCGTATGCCATAGACATTGAATTATAAAAATCCTGTGCTTTTTTCCAGTAAGCTATATATTTTGCATGTTCCACATTTTTAAAGGAAATTTTCTTAGGATTCATTCTATAATCATTTCTCCTACAGTCTTGCCGAAAATAACTCTGCCGGTCTTGATTATATTTTTTATTAGTTTATCTCCTTTTTTGTTGCGTCTAATAAATTCATCCATTGTAACAACATATGGAGATAACGTATTGCCATAATAAGTAAGAAAACGAGTATTGTTTTTTGACATTTCATCATTAATGAGTTTCTTATCTTTGCTGTCTTTTACTATTACTAATACATCAATGTCACTGTGGGCTTTTTCTTTTCTTTTTGAGATACTTCCAAAAAGAATGATAGAAATTAAAATATTTTTTCTAATTTTGTTACATACCTTAACAACTTCTTTTATCATATCTTCGATTGAACCCGACTCCTTTTTAAATAAAGGTATGATTAGCTCTTTAACAAGATAGTGGTCATCTCTTAGAGCAAATAAATAAGTATTTCCTGCTCTATGCATTTTCAACATGCCTTGTTTATAAAGATCTTTCATAACCTTGAGTGTTTGCCAATGATTTATCCCTGTCTCATGAGCAATACGCATGCCGCTTTGCTCTGTATTGTTTTTTGTTAAATAACGCAGTATTTTTACTTTGGTTTTTTGTCCCAATATTTTATCCAGTGCCCCGTTAAATTCCATAAAATCACCTCTATAAAAAGAGATATATATCTACTTTTGTAGATATTGTAGAAAATATTATTTGTTTTGTCAAATTAGAATCAAGAAAATTTAATTTTGTAAAACTTAATTTTTTTAGTATAATGTAGCCTTTAATTGCCCCCATCGACTAGCGGCCTAGGTCATCGCCCTTTCAAGGCGGTAACGCCGGTTCAAATCCGACTGGGGGCGTTTTTTTTATGAAGAAAAATACTTTCCTTATCGTTTTATCTTATGCTTCTGTATATATCGTGTGGGGGACCACATACTTTTTCATACGTATGTCGGTTGAGACCATGCCGCCGTTGTTTGTTTTAACGTTCCGGTGGTTTATCGGTGGACTTTTCTTCATTATCTATGCGTTGTTTACCGACCCAGAAGCGTCTCGTTCCACAAAAAAGGAAATAATTAACTCCTTGTGGCTCGGGCTACTGTTATTATTCGTGTCGAACGGACTGGTTACTTTAGCGGAAAAGAAAATAGACAGTTATATTGCTGCACTGATGCTTTCCATAACCCCGCTCGGCGTTGCTTTTTTTGACCGGGTTTTATGGAAGAAACGAATATCTCTGATATCTGTTTTTGCGATGGTTGTCGGGTTCAGCGGAGTCGGACTGCTGTTGTACGATTTTCGGTCGATTTCGGGTAACCTGCATGCAGGAATACTGATGATTCTAGTTGCTGTGGCAAGCTGGAGTTTAGGCACGAGTTTGGGACACCGGGTACTGGTACCCAAAAGCGGAATACTAAATTCAGGTATCCAGATGTTCGGTGTGGGAGTATGTTCTTTTGTACTCATGCTTACTTTATTTCCGGTTAACAGTCATACCTTAACTATATTCTCGATGCGTTCCTGGCTGGGAGTCGGGTATCTCACTGTTTTTGGTGCTTTAGCTTTTGCGGGATATACTTACCTTATAAAACATGAACCGGCGATACGCATTGTAAGTTATTGTTTTGTGAATCCGGTTATTGCCGTACTGATTGGATTGCTGGCAGGCAATGAAAAAGCCGTGTCTTTTTTAGGTATGGGCATCGCAATGATTTTCATCGGTTTGTTTTTTACTTTGTATGGAGATAATATATTGTTGCGAAAGAGAAATATCAAATAATGTAGCATGAAGGTGCGTTTTGACAAATTTTGGAAAATTTAGTATGCTTTTACCGTTATGATAGGTAAGTTTAAAAATGTGTTGTGTATCTATCCCTATTACTACCGAAACCCCTACCAGGTATTCCCTCCGTTAGCACTGGAGTATATAGCAGGTGCAGTTGAAAGTCTTGTTGATAAAGTCACCGTTATTGATATGCGTTTTGAAAGGGACATAACTCCTTATGTAAAGGATGCGGATTTGGTATTTACGTTCGGGCATTACGAGGATTGTGCAATTTTCGGGCAGTTGAAGGAAGACGCTCTCAATGAAATAGCAAAAGCGATTCCTGAAAATATTCCGTTTATTACCGGCGGGAGTTGTGCCCTTGATATAAAAAAGACTTTTGAAAAATGTCCCAGGCTTAACATTGTTGTCCGCGGAAACCCCGAATATCCTGCAAGAGAATTTATTCAGAAAGGTTCTCCCGAAAACATTGTCAATCTGGTTTATCGCAGAAAAGACGGAGAAATTGTTTATAATGAAACAAAAACCCATCCTGTTTCTAACGACATACTGCCTGCACGGCACCTGAGAAAATACAGTTATAAAGCCCTCGGACTTGAATGTGATATAATGAAAACATCCATAGGCTGTAATTTTAAGTGCAGTTATTGTTATCAGTACGGAAAAGGGCTTGATAATAAATTTTTGAAATGGCAGGGACGGACTGCGGAATCCATATTTGCGGAACTCAAAAAATCACCTGCTGTTTTTGTAGGGTTTATTGACGATGACCCATTAGTTGATATGGATAAAATTGATAGATTGTGTGATATGATTATTGACTCCAGGATGAAAAAAATGTTCGCGGGGACAAGCAGGCTGAACTATGTGTTGGGCAGGGAGAAAACACTTAAGAAAATGGAAAGAGCAGGATTTATCGGTATAAGCTGGGGCGTTGAATCTCCTTATGACAGGACCCTTAATTTCTACAAAAAAGGCATATCTGCTAAAATGAACGCGGAGGGATTGAAGGCAGTTGGTAAGACCAATATGCTTATTGCTGCTTCTTTTGTGTTAGGTTCTCCGGGAGAAACAAGGGAGGACATACTCTATTACTTAAAATATGTGCATAAACACAACATTGATTCTGCGGTAACCAATCGTTTGAGGGTGCCCAAAAATTCGGACTTGTATGAAATATTGTATGACCCGCAGACAGGAAAACCCAAAGAGGGGGAACAATACAAAAGAATTGAGGGTGAAGAGTTAGAAAAAATTAAATATGCGATTAAATATGGTCAGCGGACTCCTTTGCGGATATTGCTGATTTTTATAAAACTTGCACGGCATAAAGGTTTACCGTTAGACCCTTTATATATTTTAGCGAATGCAGTTGAGACGATAATCAGAGGGACCTCTTTGGAAAGATTTCTGCCGCTTAAATGGAAAATACGGTTTTTTAAATGGATATTTAAAAGTAAAACCGGAAGATTTTTCAGTAAAACGGTAGCTAATTTGATTTATTGGCCGGTGAAGATTGTCAACCGGGTTTGTGAACAGATAGACGATAATTTAAAAATATCAGTTACTGTTCTTCCTGTATTGTTTGGAGTTTTTTATAGACGTGTATATATGAAACAGAAACTACAGCATGGTTGGAAAGAAACCTAATCTGTTATTCTTTTGGTGCAGGTTCTTCTTTCTTGACCGGTATTTCTTTTTCTGCTTTTTCCAATGCTTCCCGTAGTTTGGGAATCAGTTCAATAGAAATAGTTAAACCTTTCTTTGTCGGAGCCAACCCCTCGTCTGTCTCCACGCATGCTCGTATATCAAGAAGGTCCCTGTTCTGGTAATTCGTAAACATTACTCTTACTTTTTCCCGTGAATTTTTGTTGAAGGTTGAAATTACCTTATCCGCCATTTTCAGTCACCCCCATTGTTAATATAATTATACTATAAATAAATATAAAATGTCAAGTAAAAGGAAAGTATGGGGACGGTTCTAATTCTTTTGTTACCCATTTTCATTCGTAACGAAGGGCATCAATTGGATTTAGTGCAGAAGCTTTTCTGGCGGGATACAGTCCGAATATCAGACCTACAGTGAAAGCAAAACCAAAGGCAAGTATAATTGAACCTAAAGAAACCATTGTTTTCCATTGACCGGCAATACCGATTAACTTGGAAGCAACTATACCAAAGAGTATTCCGATACTTCCGCCGACGATACTTAAGACCACCGCTTCAATTAAAAACTGGGTAAGTATATCCCTGCGTTTTGCTCCCACTGCTTTGCGGATACCTATCTCTCTGGTTCTTTCTGTTACCGATACAAGCATAATATTCATAATCCCTATGCCTCCGACAAGCAGAGATACGGAGGCAATCCCTCCCAGAAGCAGACTGAAGGTGCGCGTCGTTGCTTCCACGGTGCTCAATATCTCCGCCTGGGAGCGGACATTGAAGTCGTCCTCCTGGTCATCGCGGAGTTTATGGCGTTTGCGCAATAGTTCAGTGATTTGTCCAAGAGCATCATCCATAGATTCAGAATCCACTACCTGTATATTTATAGAACTGAGATAATCCGTACCGAACAAACGTCTTTGTGCCGTGGTAAACGGGACAAAAATCTGGTCGTCCTCATTACCCCAGCCTCCCGCCGCACCTTTTTCTTTCATTATTCCTATAATCCTGAAATTTATCCTGTTGATTTTAATGTATTTTCCAATCGGGTATTCGTCTTCTTCAAAAAGTGTGTCAACAACGGTTTTACCGAGGACAGCTACCCGTAATCTGGAAATTATTGCCCGCTGGTCAAAGAAATCTCCTTCAGCGACTGTAAAATTACGCACTTCCGGGAATTCAGGAGAAGTTCCCAGAATTCTTGTATTGGTATTTTTATTCCCATATACTATCTGTGCATTGCGGGATACTTCCGGAGCAACCTTGTTCACCAGCGGGATTTCTTTTAATATAGCATTTGCATCTGCTTCTTTAAGCGATACCATGCTTCCCCCTGATGAATATGTCCTACTCCCGGGGATACGTGCTCTGCCCGGCTGCAGCATCAATAAATTAGACCCCATATTTTTTATTCTATTGGTAATATCATTGCGGGCGCCCTGGACTATAGAAATCATAGCAATTACTGCTGCTACGCCTATGATAATACCCAGCATGGTCAGGAAACTGCGCATTTTGTTTGCTAATAGCCCGTCTGTAGCCATTCGTACACTGTCTGCTATTTCTAAAGGGTTGAGCAATTTTTCCTTTTTTTCCACCCTCACCCGACCATTTGGTGTTGGAAGGGTGGCGTGTGCTGATTTTTCTTTTTTTATTTCATCGCTGATAATTTTTCCGTCGTGAATGTGTATAATACGGTTTGCGTAAGAAGAAATGAGGGGCTCATGAGTAACTAATATGATGGTCAGTCCTTCCTGGTTTAATTTTTGCAGGATTGTCATTATTTCTTTTTCTGATTGGCTGTCTAAATTTCCGGTGGGTTCATCGGCAAAAAGAATTGTCGGGCTGTTTATTAAGGCACGGGCTATAGCAACTCTCTGCTGCTGGCCTCCGGATAGTTCGTTTGGCTTATGGTTTGCCCTGTCGGAGAGATTGACAGATGAAAGTAGTTTAAGTACTTTTTCTTCTCTGCTCGGAGAGGTCAGGTTTCCGTATATTGTGGGTAGCTCAATATTTTTTACTGCGGTGGTCCGTGATAATAAATTAAAAGTCTGAAAAACAAAACCAATCCGCTGGTTGCGGATGTATGCTAACTGGTCGTCGTTTAATTGAGATATATTGACATCGCCAAATATGTATTCTCCGCTGTCAGGTTTATCCAGGCAGCCGAGTATATGCATCAAAGTGGACTTGCCGCTGCCGGAAGGACCCATAATTGCTATAAATTCGCCTGATTGTATTTCTAATGAAATACCGCGGACTGCCTGCACTTCTATTTTACCTGTTTTGTATGATTTGTAAATATTCTTTAGTTTAATCAATGCCTTCTACCCATTCCCGGCATGAAAAAGCCGCGTTGTCCCTGTGTGCGGGAGTCTGTGCTGTTATTTTTAGTTTGTTTTGATATTAATACTTTATTTCCTTCCCCCAGTCCCGATATAATTTCTATTTCCTGGTCATTTTCCAGTCCTGTTACTACCGCCTGCGACTGTGGATGTTTTTTATCGGTTGGGACCAGAACGAATTTTTCGTCCCGTCTTTGTTTAACTGCCTTAAGGGGCAGGACCAGCACATTTTTTCTCTGTGCGATAATAATTTCAACGTTTGCAGTCATGCCTGATTTTAAAGTTTTATTGGATTTCATTAATTCTACGGTAACCTCGTATGAGGTGACATTGGATACGACCGTAGATTCATGAGCAATCTTTGTTACTTTACCGTATAGCGTATCTTCAGGATATGCATCAATTGTTATTTTTGCCATCATGCCGACTTTTATTTTGCCGATATCAGTTTCATCTACCTGTGTTTTTACAACTAATTTATCAGAAATCCCTATGATTACGGTATTTGCATCAATATTCTGTCCGGGCTCCACACTGCGTAATGTAACTTCACCATCAATCGGGGACAGCAGAGGTATCCGCTGATACGCTTCCCGGGCGATTTTCCATTCCCGTTCAGCCTGAATAATTTTATCGTTATCGCCTGATTGTTTCGCCTCTTCCATGTTTACTCTCGCTGCATCTATCAGGGTTATTCGGTTATCACTGCTTATCCAGGCAAGAGACTGTCCTTTTTTGACTTTATCACCCTCATCAACGAGTATTTCGTCCACCTGACCGCGTTGCGGGGACTTCATCTGGATTTTTAACCGGGTTTCTAACACACCCGTAGCAAGAACATTTGTCGTGAGGTCTTTTCTCGTAACAGTCGCTATTGAAAACTCATTGTTTTTATTAAGTCTGTTTTTTACTGAAATTCGCCACCAGACTATGCCTGCTATGAGTCCAATCGCGATGGCTATGATTATAAATTTCCTCATTATTTATTCCCCCGTTTGCCTATAGTATATTCAAAATTTGCTTTTGCAATTTCATAGCCATAAATAGATTCCACCCAGTCTGTTTCAGCTTTGCTTAAATTAACTTCTATATCTTCAAATTCCCTGTAGGATATTCTGCCCTGACTGTATTCCAGCCGTGCCAAAGATTCTCTCTCCTGTGCCACAGTTAAACTTTTTCTGGATATTTCCACATTCTTATCTGACAGTGACAAATTTATACACACTTCCTGTACATCAGCAGTAATTTTTCTTTCCAGTTCTTCTTTTTGCAATTTTAATGAATCAACATTAATATATTTTTCTTTAAGAGCGGTATATAGCGGAAAACCGTTTGAAATGGGAAAAGAGACAGTAAATTTACCGTTCCAGCCGGAACGTTCAGGGAAGAAATCAGTATCCTTCCATGTGTAATTAGCACTTAACGCCATGGTGGGCAGAAAGTCGCTGCGGGCTGAGATTTTATCTAATTCTGCTATTTCAATGTTCAGTTCTTTTTGTTTCAAATCAGGTCTCCAGTTAAATGCCTGAGTAAATGCTTCTTTTTCATTAAATTCATATTCATTATAGGACAGTTCTTCTATTATTTCCAGCGGCGCATCCGGTTCTCTGCCCATCTCTTCATTTAACCTTGCCAGCGATATTCTTAAATTATTTTCAGCAGATAATAAATCATATTTTGCCCTGTCTCTGTCTATTTCAGCCTGGCTTAAATTAGTCTTTTTTTCATTTCCTACCTGGTATAACAGTTTTATTAATGCAAGATTATTCTCTTTCCTCTTTACGGCGGACTGCCTTGTCTGTCCCAGATTTTTGTTTCTAAGAACCTGGTAATATTTCATTTTCAACCGGAGAGATACACTGTTTTCAGTTTCAATATATTTATATTCTATTATCTGATAGTTGTTCTGTGCCTGTTTGATTGAAGACCAGTTCGCCCCGCTTGTGAATAGTGATTGCGTGAGCGATAAACCGGCAGTATACTCACCTGACTGACTTTCAATTTCAGGAGCGTAAGTGACAGTTTTAGCGTTGCTGTAACCCATATTAAAACCAATTTGAGGAAAAATTCTGTTCCATGCCGACTTCAGCCGTAAGCGTTTTACTTCTCTTTCAAAGTCTAATTGTCTCATCTGGTAATTGTTTTTTCTTGCCAGATCAAGGCATTCATCCAGGGTTTTCGGTGCGTCAGCGAATGAATGGATAGTGCCGCTACAGAAGAATATTATTACCAGAAATATAGAAAGTTTATAGATTTTCATTGTCAAAACTACTTTTTCTTTTTACCTTTCCCCACATTCCAGATAATTTTCTTTCGTGCTTTTTCAGTCATTTTTTCAAATTGCTGTCTCTGTTCGTCATTCAGTATGGATTTTATTTCGGTTTCTAAGGACGCCCTTACCTTGTTAAATTTAGGTTCCATTTCATTTCTTAAATTTTTCATCACATCCTTATTCTTTTCCAGAATCTGGTTTAACTTATTCTTCTGCTCATCAGTTAAATTCAGGTTTTTGCTGAATCTGTTGCCTAACACATGCGGTATTTTTATTTCTTGTCCCTGATGAGGTTGTCTATGAAAAGGCATCCTTTTTGATATTAAGAGTCTATCTATGACAAAACCACATATTACACCTACGAGAAAAACCACAAAGACTAAAAAAATACTTATAATTCTTTTTATCATTATTGACCACCCCCTTTTTTATCCATTGTATATAACGAAAGATATTACATCCTCATTGGTTATTTCTGATTCCAGGGGAATTCTCTTATTAACCGAATCTAAAGTTTCCTGGAATACATATTTTTGTATTTCTTCGTAACTGTGATTTTTAGGTATCAGGAACATGCTTAAAATCAACACTGTTGAAATAAACAGGAGCCCGCCCCCTGCATAAATTATCCTTTTTACTACTCTTGATAAACCAATAGCATGTTCTTTTTTATGAATACGGTTGAATAACCTTGTTTCAAAAAATGGTGCGGGTTCAACTTTTTCTTTATATGAAAATAATTTCTGGATTTGTTTAAATTTATCTAATTCTAACGAGCAGTTTTTGCAGGTTTTTAAATGTTCAATTACAAGATTCTCTTCATCTTTTTTTAATTCATTATCAAGACATACCGACAGTAAAGTTTTGATTTCTTTGCAGTTCATAATTCCTCACCCGTCCTCAACAACAATTTTTCCTTGAGTTTCAACCTTGCTCTATATAGCCATACTTTGACTTTATTGATTGAAATGTTCATAATTTGTGATATTTCAGTATAAGTGAAATTTTCAATTTCCCTCAAGGTCCAGGCCACACGATATTTTTGCGGTAAGGAATTCAATATTTTTTGAATAATTTCCTGTCCTTCTTTTTTTATCATTTTATCCTCAGGGCTTTCTTCCCTGCTGTCCAGAACATCCTTTAATTTCAATGACTCTTCATAGTTCAATTCACTTTCTAATGAAACGGGCTTGTTTCTCTTAAGAGAATCCAGGCATTTGTTGACCGTAATCCTGTAAAGCCATGTTGAGAACGAAGATTTATGTTTGAAAGAACCGGCAGACAGATAGACTTTCAGAAAAACTTCCTGGGCTATTTCATCAGCCTCGTGTCTATTGCCTGTAATTGAATATACTATGTTAAATACCCTGCTTTTGTGTTTTGTAACTAATTGTTCAAAGGATTTATCGTCACCTTTTTTGAATGATTCAAGCAGTTGAAAGTCTTCGTCCATTCAGTATTCACCCTATACACCTAAACGCCAGCGAAGCGTGTGTGGCGTTTACCCCCGCGTATTGTTTTGTTCCTACGGAACAAAACAGCGTGGGGTCCCGTTTATTAGACGACTGAGGCGCTCAAAATGTTACAGATATTTATTGTATCATAATGGTTCATACCTTTACAAATAGATATTTTACAAGTTACATCTTTTTATGATAAAATAACACGTATGAAGAATTGGCGCCGTCCATATTTTTTCATTATTATATTTTGCTTTTTATTTGAAGCGAATCCTGCCTATTGTAAATCAATATTCCAGAAAAAAATAGGTAAAGCCGAATTAGAGTTTGAGTTTGGTATGTATTATACCTGTCTCAGTTATTATCAATCACTGACAGAAAAAACAATACCGTATGTCAGCGAAAAAAATGAATTATTAATATATAAAAACCTGTTTACCGAGTCACTGGTACCAAAATTTTTGTTGATTGAGGGTAGTGTTTATCCTTTTCCGAATTTGGGGGTTTTTATTAAAAGAGACTATCGCCAGTTATATGATAGTGCAAACATATCCAAAAATTTTAATCTTGTAAAGAGTATCTGTGTAGGTTTTGAAGAACCTTATGCTTTATCAATTTTTTTAGGTAATGTTCTGAGTTTTAGACCTGAAGGAAGCAAAGAATATGAAGGCAAGGGATATATGGGTTTTCTAGTAAGCGCGGGCAACTACCACATTAAGGATAATGAATTGATAGAAGACAGGTGGGTTGAAATGGAATGGAAAATAAAAGGTAATAGGGTTGAGCCTAAAGGAAAAATGGGTTGGAGTTTTAGAATTGGCGGCAGGTCCCATGGAAATTCATACATTAAGGATGTGTTTTATTTTTCCATATACCGTGACAGGACTGATTTTAGTTTTGAGAGATTTTCCCTGCTTAAAAACAGCAGCGTTGAATATATTATGGATATAGACAGGGATACATATAAAGTAATGAGACATTTATTTATGATAGGCGGGAAAATTCCTGTAAGAAAACCAAAGATTGCTCTTGAACTTAAATTGGGTTTTGTCTGGGAAGGCAGCGAGAAATACACCGGGCCGCTTGAAAGGACAGCAAAATCAGAGGCATTTCAGATTCTTCTCAGACCAAATATTAAATTTTAATTTGTTATAGACTTCCTGTGTTGTTTCTTCCATAAATACGGGTTTTCAAATTTAGGTGTAGGACTTTTTTTAGATGTTTTTAATATCTGCCTACCGAATTCTTTGAATCCGTTATCTCCGTAAAAAGAGACGGTTTCATAAGCAAGACCTGCTTTTATAAGTTTCACTGCTAAAAGTTCGCCGTCAACAAAAACCTGGGCAAGTAACCTGCCATACTCATCTTTTTCATAGGGTATATACTGGATGAGATTTGCCTTCAGTATTTCTTTTCTTGTAAAATCTGCTGCTTCCGGACCCATTTCCTGGTTTTCATATATTCCATACTCTTTAGATATTATTTCTGGCGTGTCAACCCCGAGCAGTCTTATTGATGTATTCCCATAAAAGAAAGTATCGCCGTCAATAAACCCAATCTTATTTTTATCCATTTCCAGGAATTTATATTTTTCTTCTTCATTACACCCGACAACAACGATAAATATTATTAACAAAAAATAAAAATAGGAATAAAAATAGGGACAGCGACCACTTATCATAGAGACCCTTCGGTGAGATCAGGGTGACCCCGCCATTAAAAACAGGGACAGCGACCATTTATCATCTGCGTGAAGAAAGAATTAGAACCGTCCCCATACTTTCACCGTCCCCATACTTTTAATTTCAACGCTTCTCTTTTTTTGTTCAGGTGGTCAATTATTAAATGAGCTGCCTTGACAGGGTCGGATTCAAAAGCAAAATTTGCTCCCACCATATCTTTAAGATGATTACAGACCAATTCCGTAAATTCTTTCGCTCCCTGGATTGGTAAAGGTTCACCGAGGACAGTAAATACTCCTGAAGCAACCACATAAAAACCGATACTCACAGCCTTTTCGCTCATCCATTCAGGGGCAGCGCCTGCTACAGGTAAATCTGATATGTCCTCACCCAGCCCGCCTTCGTTAAGGACATTGCAGAGTGTTATCAGAATCCTGCTTATATCCACGCAGGAACCCATATGCAGGACAGGGGGGAGCCCTGTCGCTTCACATATTTCCTGTAAACCCTTACCCGCATACATAAGAGCAGATTCCGGAGTAAGAAGCCCTGCTTTTGCATCGGCAATTGCAGAGCATCCTGTTACCACTACGAGGACATCGTTTTTAATTAATTCCTTAGCCATTTCCACATGTCCCCAGTCGTGCGTGACTTTAGGATTATTGCATCCCACTACGCCGGCAGCACCTCTTAGCCTGCCTGAAATGATAGCGTCGTTCAGCGGACGGTAAGTAGCCCTGTATTTACCCCCGAGGATATTAAATACAGATTCTGCGGATATACCGGCAACCAGGTCCATTTTATCTTTGGGAATGTCAGTTTTACTTTTGTTGCGGCTTTTATAATTTTCTACTGCCATGCGGACGATTTTTTTGGCAATGTTTAGAGCATCTTCTTCATTGAATTCAACGTGTTCTGCAAAAGGAAATTTTGCTTTTGGCGAAGTTGAAACGAGTTTTGTATGGAAACATCTGCAGAGCGAACCGAGTGCAGGCATTACACACTGAACATCCACCAGCATTAACTCAACCGCACCGGTGGCAATGGCAAGTTCCTGCTGCAGGAAGTTTCCCGCGATAGGTATGCCGTGCCTCATTAGTATTTCATTTGCAGTGCAGCATATACCTGCAAGATTAATCCCTTTAGCACCGTTTTTTCTTGCTAATTCCAGAAGTTCGGGGTCCTGTGCAGCAGAAACAATAACGTCTGAAAGCGTCGGTTCATGGCCATGGACTACTATATTCACCTCGTCTTCCTTGAGTACACCAAGGTTCACCATAGAACGTAGTGGCTTGGGAGTACCGAATAGGACGTCTGACAAATCAGTGGCAATCATTGAACCGCCCCAGCCGTCACCTAATGCCGCTCTCATTCCCTGCCTGATTATATTTTCCGGATCGTTATCCACGCCAATATGTGTCCTGTGCATTATCTCCACAATCTCCCTGTCAATACCGCGGGGCATAATACCTAATTTCCGCCAGATTTCCTGTCTCTTTTTGGGTGCCCTGTGCGTGAACTGGAGTTCCCCGTGCTGCTGTCCGAATTCCGCAAAACATTTTTCTGCAACTTCAGCAGCAATTTTATTCTTGTCTTTACCTTCTATTTTTATTCCCAGTTCTTCCGCCAGTGCTTTAAGTTTTTGCTCGTCTTTGATTTCATAACCTTTTGTCTTTCCTTCAGCAGTCATCAGAAGGGTATGGGCTACATCTCTTCCGTGGTCAGAATGTGCAGCTGCTCCCGCAGCAATCATCCGGGCAATACCCCGCGCTGCAATTATATCCGCAGTAGCGCCGCATATACCTGTCTTTGCACCTTCCCCGAACGGGTCAATCCTGCAGGGACCCATGACACAGTTCCTGCAGCATATTCCCAATTGTCCAAAGCCGCATTCAGGTTGCATTGATTCAAGTCTGTCCCAGGCGGTTTCAATTTTTTCTTTTTCTGCTTTTTTCAGTACTTGTTCCGATGCTTTATCTATTGTTTTCATACTTTAAATGCCTCTAGATCCCTTTTTTTATTTCCCCTTTTATCAAAGGGGGATATAGGGGATTTTCGTTATTATTTGCGGGGAAACGAATTATAGCATAATTATTGCCTTATTTCAAAAAATTATTGTATAATGATAAACCATGCACAAAACAAAATCCAAATTGAGTGTATTGCTCTGTGTTTTAAAATCGCCAAGGGACAGGGATCTTCTCTTTGAAGGTTCCTACAGAATTCCTTTCGCACATGCCCCGGGAAAAATCCCGAGATATCTTGCGTTTTACCAGCCGTCTTCATTCGGCAGCAAAGGAAAGATTGTAGAACTTTATGCTAAAGTTAAGGAATATGCGATTAAGGAAAGACGTGAAATTCTTCCCGAAGAACCAGACCATCCCGACTCCCGGAAGCCATACATAGAGTTTAAGTTAGGCAGGATAAACCAACTCAAGCACCCGATAATAAATAGAGGTAAACTCCGTGTTTCTTTTGCAAAAGTAAGCCTAAAAAAATTAAAAAGTTCAAAAACTCTTCATGAACTTCTCGGCATTCCCCCGATTGAAGAGATACTTGAAAGTCTCTTAATCATGAGCGGGATTAAATTTTATAGGCAGTACTACGTGAAATACCAAAAAGGCAGGTATTTCCGGCTTGATTTTGCAGTGCCGTCCGTCAAAAAGTGGATTGACGTTGAATGTGATACGACAAAATGGCATTTAAGAAAAGAACAGATTATAAAGGACAAAGACAGGGATAAGATATTAAAAAAATTGGGCTGGAAAATCCTGAGAGTAAACGAAAAACTTTTGTTGAACCATCCGAATAAAATACTTAAAAAACTGAAAGTCATCAGAGGGGTTCCCGGACAAGCGGGCAACCTAACGGTTGACCAGGTAGGTCAACCTAACGGTTGACCAAGTAGGGCAACCTAACGGTTGACCAAGTAGGGCAACCTAACGGTTGACAAACAGAAGTCAAAGTTATATAATAGTGGTAACTTATATTAGCACATGGAGGTTTATAATATGACAGTCAGTGCTCTCTTAAAAGCAAAACATATTGGAGTAAAATCTTTTAGAACCCATTTATCCAGATTGGTCAGAGATCAAGAACCCTATGTCATTACTGATAGAGGTCATCCTCAAGATTTTGTCATTCCATACGATGATATGGTAGAATTTATAGAAATTTTAGAGGAACTATCTAATCCGGAACTTTTGAAACAGATTGCAGAAGGTAGAAAAGATTATCAAAAAGGTGGCTGGATACCTGTTTCAAGACTATGGAAAAAATTAGATTCTAGATAATCTTCACTTATGAAACACGAAATCGGTTTTCCGAACGAATCTATTGAAAAACGGTTTGAAAAAGAATTGTCCGGTCTTCAAAGAGATTTTATAGAAAAAATAAAAACAGCAATTGGCAATCTTGGCGATAACCCACGGCCGGAAGGTAAAAAGTTTAAGTTTTTAAGACCACCTGTAGCAATAAGTTATTATCTTGCAAATTACCGGTTGAGGGTAGGGAACTACAGAATCCTATATGATATAGATGACCAACAGAAAAAAGTAATATTATTAGAAATTAGAAGACGCACTGAAAAAACATACAAGTAGATTTTTTCAACAAGGAAATTATATATATGTAAAATCAGAAGGACTAAAAAATATAGATGAAAATAGTAGGAAACCGCAAAGAGCCCGAAATCACTTTTCATGCAACATCTGAAAATCTTAAACGTGGTATTGAGTTTAACGA
>MNXB01000008.1 GCA_001871125.1 Elusimicrobia bacterium CG1_02_37_114 | reverse complement strand
GTAAAGCTTATTTAAAAGAGTGTACATATCATCAAAATAGCCTCTTACGACATTCGGAATATTATTATTCCAAAGCTTTTGAGGCTCAAAAAGGCTTATAAGATTCTCAAGATATTCATTTCTATAAATTATTAATTTATGATTTAACGAATTTGTATTTGAACGAAAACCAGTGTTTCGCAATTTTCTGAATTCTTCTTTTTCAGAAACAAACTCTCCAAGCCAAAGCTCAATCTTATGTATCTCAAAATAGTCAAAACAGTTACAGTAAGGAGGCGAAAAGAATGTTAATTCAATTTCATCTGAGAAATACTTATCGAACTCTAAGCAGCTACCCTTGTAAATGTTTGGTTTTTTATCACATTTGCCATAATTAAATTTCAAGTCAGATAGAATCATTTCAAGACGATTAGAAAAATTAGTTTTTACAAAGCTGAATTTGTTATCAGGAAATTTTTCATTTTCCCATCTTTCTTTCTCAATGTTTATATAACCATTAGGCGTTCTCTTGCGATTTTTGTATTTAATTCCGTTGCCTTCTTTCTTAATGTTTGAAACATCTTCAATGATTGAAAGCCATGCAACAAAGAGTACCATTTTTGTTTTTTCATGCTGAATAGCTTTTATATGTTGTTTAAATTGAAGAAGCGCCTGTAAAATTTCTTGATTAAATACTTTTTCAGCTAAATCAAAAGAGGTCTGAAAAATCTCCTTAGATTTTTCAATGTCCTTCAACTTTTTTAATTCCACTTCAACTTGAATTACGTCCTTTGAAGCATATTGCTCATTTTCAACTTTGGCAACTAAGACTGAAATAGGGTTTACATCAATTCCAAATGAATTTAAATCAGCTATGCGAGAAGCCAGAAGGGTAGTTCCACTACCTGAGAATGGGTCAAAAGTATTTCCTTTGATTTTCAACTCTTTGATAAAAGCATTTACAAGTTTTAGAGAGTAACCTTCACGATAGGGAAACCATCTTTGGACTGGTGTTTGGTTAGCAAGTTGAAAATGTACTTGATTTCTGAAAGACTCGCCATTATAAAACTGGAGAGACTGTTCGAGCTTATTAAATATTTTTATCTGCTTTGCTTGTGAATTTTCTAATTCGGCCTCAAAAAGGTTGTAATTTAATGTTGGTTCAGCAACTATGCTGACTACTTCAAATTCGTCAAATGATGTTTTATATGCTAATTCGGTATGTCCCATTTTATGTTGTTTTAGCCCTTAAATCTGTTACTCCTGTGATACTGAATAAATTCGACTAATGGCAACCTCCTATCCATTCTATTCTTGATTTGAATGTTTGCGCTTGAAATTATGGCGGTTTTGAGATTCTGGTTCGGTATATCATTAAATCTTGCTGATGTAATGATTTTATGAGTATCAGTAAGTGAGAAATAACCTTTGTCAAAAGCAATATGACAATGCCTGCATAAACATAATCCATTTAAGATATGTGCCCTATGTGGAATATTGCTATCTTGTGCATTATCAGGCTTAATGTGCGCTGCCTCAACAAAGATTTGTCCTATAACATCACAATTCGGGACAGCACATATGTAATTATATTTCTTTTTTATTCTTATAGACCATGCCGCATTCCTTATCCTTCGCGTGCTTTGTGAAAACCTCAAATCACTACTTAAAATGTCAATCTCTGGTATCTGAATTTCTTCCTGTTCTGCAACGGCATCAACTAATGGCGCTGTGAAAATTTCATCGGTAATTTGTTCTTCTATATTTTGTTCTTGTGTTATCGCTTCAAAAATAGAACGAATTGAGTCTTTGAATGGTGAAATTTCAATTAGTGGATTTTCTCTTATTGATTGCCAGTCTACACCGGTTAGAAATGGACTTGGCTCGAAACTCTTAATCTCTTGAATAAAATCTGAATACTTACCTGTATAAAATAATCTTCCTTGTACCTCTTGAAACAGACCTGAATTTATAAGATCTCTTTTCCAGTATGATGCGTTGTCTCCTACTCTTTGAGTATTGCCGTCAACTAATGCTTCAAATTCTCTAATAGAAATAGAATTCTGAGTATCAAGAATATTTAACAAGAACCTCAAAGGCATTTCACCATTTGCCGGATTTATGCTGTATTGAACCTGTGTATTATTGAAAGCATAAATAGCAAGTGAAATTGTTAGAGTTAATTCATAAACTTTTTGGGCTGCACCGTAATTACCCACTGTGTAAAGGTCATTCCAAAGACTACCCATTCTTGTCCAGATAAGCGGGCATTGAGTACCATCTTTAATAAAGCCGTAACGAATCATTGCACGAATTTTAGTTTGCATTGTAGATGGCTGAATATCGGCGGCGGCTGCAAATTTATACATTTTTTGGTTTCCGCTCCTACCACCAGACCAGCTAAACCCAATATATTCAGGTTTTTGACTTTCAAGAACCAATGTTCTGACTGTCAATAATTCTTCAAGATTCGAACTGCTTCTTGAATGAAACCAGTCTCCATTAATAGATGCCATCATTTATCCTCTTCTCAATTAGCACAAGCTATTACTGATGATTATAATAGTTTTATGTCCTGCAATGCTCAAATAATAAAACCGTCACTTTTACTTTAACTTCTTTAATAATAGTTCAGGCTCTTTTTCTAAATATACTTCTGGCTGTCCACCAGTTCCTTGAAAAAGTACAAGAATGTGGTGTCCATCGCGGGTGCTCACAGAGTAATGAGGTTTTTCGTCTACTTTTCCATCTACATATACTTTTTGCCCTTTTGCCCCATCAGGTGATTGATAGAAAGAATCAACTTTACCATCGGTATCTGACAAATGCCTTTTCTCCGATATGACAACAAGTCCCGGCTTTTCATCTTTCATCGCTCTATAAAGATTTTCTGAAAAACCTGATTCGAGACCGTGATGAGGTGCTACCAAAATTGAGAGACCATGAGAACCAAGCAAGGATTTTAGCGATGGTTGATTTCCGGTTATTTCGTGCCACGTTGGATGTATGGTATTTTGTCTTCTATCAAATACGGTATAACGCTTTTCAAGTCCCTTGCCCTCATCTAACAGATGGTTAAGAGTATCCGGATTTATATCGCCAGGAATTAATAATGTGTGAAAACCATGCCTATAGAAAATTATTAGACTTGTTCCATTCCCATACTCTTGATCATTATCTGGGTAAATTTCGCCAATGACCGGAGGTCTTACATAATAGAGGCCGTATTCTATATTTGGAATAGATTTTAGTGATTCATAGCAAATGGTCTGTAGGGGTAGCTTTCTACCTTCATATATTGACTTATATATTTCTAAATTATTTTCACTTCCCTTTGGATTATTAATTCTGTTCCAATCAATAGCCTCAGATTTTGCAGAACCAGTTGTTTTATCATGTGGGCATGTATGCAACGATGAATAAAAAGGGGAACTTTTCTGATCCGGGGTTGCCAAGCAACTGATATCTGTTATGTGGTCTGCGTGAGGATGAGAAATAATTGTCTGGGCGACTTTACATTTTTTGTATTCGTCCAAATAAGGAATAATATTTTTATTTAGAAAAGCAGACGGCTTGAAATCTTCTGAGCTTCCAAAATCATACATTATTCCTTGGTTAAGAGCTGTGCGGATAAAAATACAAAGCCCACGCCCAACATTGAAAACCCATATATGACTTCTTTGTGATGAAACCCACGATGGAATAGCCATTGTTATCCTTTATCCTCTTCCGAAATAGTTTTTGATTTTGACTCTTGTGATTTTAAATATTTAATTACAATCACTAATTGAATACTTAAAAAAGCAAGACCACCTCCAATTACTATTAACCATTTATAACTATACGAAGCCAATACGATAAATAGTAAAACTCCAAGAAGTGTAGAATTTAAAGCTCCAATGATATATGCAAGCCATATTTGACTGCTTTCTCGGCTAAAATAAGGCTGTTTTTCATCTATATACATGCGGGAAGTATTTTCAAATCCAAATGGCTTTAATGCTAAAAATAGTTTTCTCTGTTCGTTTATATATCGGGAAACCCGAACATAATAAGAGCGGTTAATAAGAACAAGGTAAAACATGAATGCCCCAAGAATCAAACCAATTATAAGAGAAATTATAATAGGCATGGTAAAATCTACTTGTAGGTTTGCTTTGAAAATGCCGAGCGCTGCACCAATAAGAACGGTATAGGCAGTAAACATGAATTTTAAAATATCAAATATCTGAGTATCGTGATGACGCATCTGTTGAAAGCATTGATTGAAATCACGCTCAAGAAATTTTAATGCCTCTTTTTCTTGCTCTGAAATATTGTGTATTGCTTCATTCATTAGGTTTTTCCTTTATACTTTATGTCAGCACTTCTTTTAATTGTCCAGTTTATATTGTGACACCTGAGCATGGACAACCATCCCGTTTTCAGCAAAACATGGATGCTGCCTTAGACAGATTTCGAGAAAAATATCACCGGCCGGTAGCCTTACTGGCCGTCACTAAAAGCAAATACGAACACATGCTCGCTACCGAATTTGGCTTAACCCCTGACGATCCCCGTCGTCATAATCCTGAATATATTCACGCTTTATCCGGTTTTGATTATTTTTTCGGTCCTGAGGATTTTGACGCCCATTTAGCTGAAAATAACGGAGAATGTCAATATATTCTTTATTCCCGTACTTCATTACCCTTAGATATATTACAAAACCCTGGCAGTAAAATTGATATTCCTTTGCTCCAAAATCCCCAAACCAGAAAGGTCATTAGGGAAAATTCTATTTCCTTCAATATTGACGATCTTGACAGTGATCCCCAAAATGCCATCAACGATACTAAAGCTTATCTGGAACCAATGGGTATGGGTTTTACTGTTACCAAACCAGAAGACCTTGACAGCCCTGAATTTTTGGCTTTTCTGGCCGAGAAAGGATTAGTTAACGCTGACGGAAAAATCAAATCGGAATTAAATATTCGCTTAAAGCCCGTAAAGGGTTTTTACGGTTGTTATCAGCACATAAGAGAACAGGCGGGGAGTAAAACCCTGGCAGGTAAGTTAAAAAATGGCTTAAAAATAATTAAGGAGTTTGTTGCTCAGGCAGAGCTTACTATTACCAGAGTCTTTAATACAAATCCGAGTCATCCCGGCTCGATTGGATATATTGATCGGTTATTCTTATATACAGAAGATGGTACGCCAGAAAAAACCATGTTTATCGGCGGATTAAGAAATTTAATCCCCGATGGAGAAGTTGAAATGGCAAAAGGCAACGTTCATGGTAACTTTGCCGCCATTTGGGCTGAAATCTTTG
>MNXB01000068.1:2687-5147 GCA_001871125.1 Elusimicrobia bacterium CG1_02_37_114 | reverse complement strand
TTCATCTGCTGTAAGTGTATCAACAGTAGAACTACCCCAACCACCAGTAGCTGTGTAACTACTGTATCTTAATATCCCGTTAGTGCCATTACAACATATATGAATTTTATTATTATTACCTATAATGATTGAATTATTAAGACCTTCAGATATTGGACTATCAATAGTGCTGGTATTCCATTCTGTTCCTGTGTAACTACTGTATTTCAAATAATTCGTAGTTCCAGTATGATAACGCCAAAGTATATGCGGATTATTATTACTATCAAGTTCAATAGAAGTAGCCGCACCAGCGATATCGGTAGTTCCTATAGTAGAAATTAACCAGGTAATTCCTGTCCAAGATGTAAATTTTATAGTATATGGACCTGTGGTATAATAACTTATATAAGATCTGTTATTATTATCAATTGCTGATGCTAATGGACGATCGTCGTATCCGCTAACGTCATTTGGATCAACAATAACAGTAGAACTATATATTGTCCCGGTCCATGAAACACTTCCCGAAACCGTTACGGTGGAAACTTCAAAAAATGTGCCATCCGCAAAATCACCAGCAGTTGTCTCGCCCCACGATAATGTCCCGGTATACATTTGTGATAAATTCTTTATATCAGGATCTATCCGTGTTGATATCAGTTTTGTGGTCGCTCCGTTAAACTGTTCTACGCCACGCGGGCTCACAAAATACAGATAGCTGTCTTTTTCCTTTATCGTTTCGTTATATAGGCATCCGATATCGTCTATTTTGTAATATCCGTCGTTAGTCGGATAACCGTCATCTAATCCGATCATTACAATTTTTGCATATTTTTTAAACGCATACAGATTGCCACGAAATGTTGATATCCCGGTCAATTCATCGCCGTCATCACGGTCAATATAAATATAGTTTAATGCTGGCCATCTGTCCGGACATCCGACCTCGGAATACACGAGTTTGCTTTTCCCGCCCGTTTCGTTCACGTTTATGCCGATGATTTTATCTTTATACACAAGACCATATTTGATCTGAGGCGTGGCGGTTGAAGCGGTTAAACTGGTTCCGTCAAATTTCCAGCGGTCCCAGTTATTAAATCCGATGTAACAGATATCGTTATAACTCACAGCCCACGGTTTCGCACTCGTCGGAACTGTTGACAAAAGCGTCGTGTAATTAATCCCGTTCGCGCTGTATGCCAGAATATTAGAACTGACAACTATTAGGTATTTATTGCCATTGATTTTCGGATATTCAAACAAAAACCGCACAGAAGCAGTAGATAACACAGAATCGTTAACCTGCTTGTTACCATCGCGGCATATGGGCCCGCGTTGCTTGTCAAACAAAACATCGCCGCAGTCCTGGACTTCCGCGTCATCTATCATATGGCTTGGCTGATAAGTATTTAATCCTTTCGGATAGTTTGGCCACAACTGTAAAGTACCAGTCGGCATGTTAGGCACGCCGGCAGCGGTTGCTGCCGCAGTATCGGCAGGTTCTTGACTGTATAACACTTGAGAAAACATTAACATCGTAATTAAAAATATCTTTTTCATAATTTGTCCGGACTTGTTTTAGTGCGGCGGTGCTAAATTCATGTTAATCGCTTCCGCATGGATTTCCTTAACCATTATCGCCAGCCCTTGTTCATACCAGTTTTTATACATCGCCGATTCAGCGTAACTTCGTTCATCAGCCTTACATAACATACATACATACCAAACAATTAATTCGTGGTATCCGTATAGTTTGGTTTGGCCGTTAAACGGCACGCTTGTATCAGTACTCATAGAAGAAGGATTTATTACATAGTCAAACTGTAATTTATTTGAGCCGGCATATGTTGCGCTTGCCGGCGGAACCAACCCGAACTTATCACCCCAGATGTAATAAATCGTTGGTAACCCGGGCGATTTCTGTTGCCAGTATATGCCGGGGCCGCCCTGCGCGTTACTATCCAGCCCGTCAAGCGTCCATCTATCTAGTTTCTGGTATGCGCCGGTTGAACTCCCTATTTGATATGCAGCCCTGAATGGCAACAGCATATCTACTGGCAGCGTATATGTTTTTGTGCTTTGGTAAATATGGTAATAGGTTGTGCCTTGCAAACATTTGGAATTCTTAACAATAGCAATTTGCGCCATTTCCATGCGGTCTTGCAAAAAATCGGCAGTCCATCGTTGAGCGTTAACGTCGTTCAGTAACGCCTGACACTGCTTCAGGATACCTAACCGAGTGTGCGGGTCGGCAAAAACAATTGAAACTGATACGAATATTGATACGAATATGCAAATAATTATCTTTTTCATTTTTTACTCCCCTTTACTAATACGAAATTTAATCGGCTGGCATCCTGGTTTATCGCATTTGATATTTGCCAACCAGCAAGGTATCAATAAAAATTCTGCGTAATATTGATGATTAGTCAAATAATAAACCTTATCATCTATTTCTACTCTATGTTTTCTATCACT
>MNXB01000068.1:0-2637 GCA_001871125.1 Elusimicrobia bacterium CG1_02_37_114 | reverse complement strand
TCTTTTTCATAAAATTTTAGTCTTTAATGTGATAAATAATTACTTTTCAATAGGTTATTATTGGAGGCAGAGCATTATATTTTTTCAAGATTCCTCCAAATTTTTCAGAATAAGTCATAATACCATTTTTAAATTCGTCACTACAATATTTATAGCAACCTTGGTTTAATTGATTGTTAATTGCTCTCAATTCTAACCTATTTTTATCGGTTTCTCTTATTTCAAGGTATTTTTCAGGAAAAGACTTATAATCATTGTAATGCGTTGCTTCATGCTCAAACATGCTTTTAATATCTGCAGCATTATTTATGAAACCGCTTTCATAGTTTCTCTTTAAATTAATACCTATATCTTTAGCCGAACTTGAAGTAGAAACTAAATTTCCATTTACAATGTTTTCTGTTATTTCAATTCGAAATGACATATTATAATCGCCAGAATTATTTTTCGACAATGTTAAATCAGTAGGGTTATAATGATTATAAATATTCATTTGTGCATTTTCTGATACTTCCGCATCAGTTGGACTTTCTGACAAGTCATTACCAACATCATGAATTATCATTGTTCCCATTACTAAAGATTGTTTATTCCAATCAGCCTCATCAATTATTCTTACATTGTCAGTTTCAGCATTATCAGACCCTAAATATTTTCCATCTTTTGTAAAATAATCATCAATCCACATCCCATCTGGATCCACCAGCATCACAGGGTTCCCAGCAACATACATATAGCCACTCATACTCGGATACTTCCCCGCCATCGGATCCACACTCAGCCACACGCTCAAATCCGAACTGTAATACCGTGCCCCGAAATAACTATACCCAGTCTCAGAATCCCGCTCTTTACCAGAAAAAGTGTAGGGCACAGCCCAGCTATTGGTGCGTTGGTAGACTTTATATTCAATTCCATGAAGCATTTTATCTACATTAAGCTCAGGGCTTTCGATATTTAAAGTAGGTTGAATCATATTTAAAAATTCATACTTTCTTCCATATTTTGTGCTTTTATAATGACAAAATTAGTGTTTTTTAATTAAATTGTTTTTGTCCAATTTTATGGGGAGCTGTTACAATATTACCAACCAAATATAAGACTTAATAATATAACAATTGAAGGCAAAAACAAAATTAAATGTTTTACATTCAATCCTTTTTTTGAATAAAAAACTAAATAGACTAACAAAAACATCAATGATAAAACCATTAATATTAGACTAAAAGACCCAAAAAACCACAAATAATATTTCTTAACAATCATTCTATGATATCCTTCCTCAGTAAATAAAGCATGTATTTTGAGAGCAAACATAAAAATGATACTACTGAAATAAATATATTTCGTTTTATTCATTATTTTCTCCATAATTTCTCCAATAAAAATTGTAACCATTTTTTATAGCTCTCTGATCTTCTTGAGTATCATGCCCATTACCAGTAAGTCTTGAGTTCCAATCAGCTGCTTTCAATGTTGTTGTTAAGCTATAACTATTCATTTTCATCCATCCTCCCCAAACAAAATTTCCACCATCATATAAGTTATAAATTGTTTTTTCTCCTTCAAATCGAAAATATCCAAAATCTTCAGGAAGATAAATACCCTTTTTGATGTAGTCTTCTGAAATTGAAATCCCTTTGTCTTCAGCTACTATTTCGCCTAAAAATGAATAAGTAAAATCGGCATCCGAATACGATTCAAATGCAGTCCCAACCCAAGTTCTAGCTTTTCCAGCTTGATCTATCGCAGATTTCACATCCGATTTTGAAACAACATAAAATAACCTATCACCCTTTTTAAAATCTTCTTTATTTGCAATATCTTTATCAGCATTTTTTGCATCGTTTAAAAAGAATTGCGTACCGTCTTCATCGTAAAATCTATTTGGCTTATCAGTTTCTACAACTTTTGTTACAATCCCTTCTGAATTTACTGTAATATCATCTTCCCACATACCATTAGGATCTATAATCATAATAGGATTCCATCCAGCGTAACAAAATGAAGACTGATAAGGATAATCATCACTCATCGGATCGACGCTCAACCACACACTCAGATCGCTATCATAATACCTTGCCCCAAAATAGCTGTAGCCAGTCTCGGAGACCTTTTCTTTACCTGAAAATGTATAGGTTTTAAAACACATTCTACCAAAATTAATATGAAAAATATTATTTTATATCATTACTATCAAAAGAATCAAAATTTTCATATTCCGAATACTTAGAGGCTCTTTCGGCAATTTTTTCACAAGCAACATTAAGTTTTTCCCATTTAATTAAATAAGAAACAGCTTCTTTCATACTTGATAATTTTAAATCTCGTACAATTATCATATCAGCAATATATAGATAATTTCTTTCATCTAAATACTCACAATTATCCATTAAAGACATTATATTAGTTGGTGTTATGAAAGTTGCAGCATACACATTACCATTGTCTAAAATAATGTGAGCATCAATATTCCCATTTTCACAAATATCATCAACACTATACCCTGTTGGAAACAATAATTTAAATCTAATTTCCATATATTTTTTTTAATTCATTTATTACTTGTATTTGATTGTCTTTATTTGAATACCCTACTATTTCAACCCCATCAGATGTATTTCTAAAGTAAACTCT
>MNXB01000067.1 GCA_001871125.1 Elusimicrobia bacterium CG1_02_37_114 | reverse complement strand
TACATCAAAGTGATTAGAATGGAAATTAATAGCCTCAAGTTCACCGAGAAATATTTTGTCCCCTATCTTTTTACGGGCGATTTCAACAGCTTCTTGAAAAACCTCAACTCCGGTAACTTCATTTCCGGAAGAAATTAAACTTAAAAAAAGACCTGTCCCGCAGCCAACGTCAAGAATTTTTTTTCTCTGCCAGATATATTTTCCAATAAGTTTCATTCATTTCCGGTTTTCTTCAATTTGGACGCTTTCCTTTTCTGCTAAATGCAGGAAATAATCTTCTTTATAATTTTTTGCAATCACATCATTCACCGGTTGAGGGTAAGTAAAAACAAGTCCACACATAGGACATTTCTTAAGTTGAAACCCTTTTTCTTTTATCGTTTTAAAATCAACTGTTTTTTGACAAACCGGACAAGAATAGGTATCCATTAGATAATCCATTTTTAGCCATCTCTATTGTTCTTATTGTCTTTCTACAACAATGTTAGCCAGGTTGCAAATATAGGGTCAACTATAGAAAATATGTTCTGGGATTTCTCAATATAATCTAAAGAAATTAGCTTTTTTATTGCTCCCTGAACACCACCGATAGAACCAAGTTGATGTTTTGACATATATGCAGCTGAAAATGGTACACCGGTCGGTTCTTTAGCTAACGCTACCAATAAAGCAATTTGTTGACCTGCCAGTGATTGTATCATTACTTCAAATAATGGTTTTTCAGATTCCAGCAAAAGTTTGAAAGCATTGTAGTAATCATTTTCAGTAATTTTTTTACCAGATAGTTCGTAAATGAAATAAGCAATTTTTTGGACATAATATGGATATCCATGAACACGCTCGGATATTTTCTGAGCTATCTCATCAGGGCATATTTTGTTACCCAGATGAAATTGTTCTACAAGAAATTTAGACAAAATATCCGTATTCAACGGATTTAAAGAATAATTAATTCCACTTTGATAAAATGGTCGTTTCTTTTGATTAAACATATCTAATAGTACCCTGCGTCTACTTCCAATAAATAAATAGGAAATTTTATTATGTTGCTGAATTTCTGATCTCATTATCCCTTCTATCGTAATTGAATCCTTAATTTCAGTAATTTCCTGAAATTCATCAAAAACTATGTAACACCCCTTCTCTGCTTCAGATGAAAACTTACCTAAACTTTGTAATGTTTCTTCTAATATTATCCTTCCTCGTCTACCAGGCACAGACTCTACTGTTATATTAAGCCCTGTTTCCGGGTCCGGTCTTAATACCGGCCGCCAGGATGAAAAAATCCGTGTCACTTTCTTAAAGAGATTTTCCTTTGCATATGTATATTGATATGTCTTTACTGCAATCCGTTCCGCTATTTCGTCTATGGAAGTAGTTCCCATAAAATCCATATATATTGTAGTTGTCATTTCTTTACTTAAGACAGACATCGCCCGTTTGGCTAATGATGTTTTCCCAAACCGTCTTGGTGAGTACAATATTACATTCATTCTGTTTTTGCCGTGACGAACGAGTTCGTTTATTTCCTTCTCTCTGTTGCAAAACGGAGCATCAAATGGAAGTTCCCGAATATAAAAAGGATTTTTCATCTGTTTTTTTACCACATTTTACTATAGTTTAGTTACTAAACCATAGTAATAATGTTTATCATACTATTAATTTTTTCACCGCATTTTCACCGCATTTTCACCGCATTTTCAAGAAGTAATAAGTCGCTTTCCCGATACCTTTTTTACCAATTATATTTAGTAATTTCAAACTTGTTAATTCCCGCAGAACAGTATCATTAGAAATATCCAATAATTTTGCACAGGCACTGGTTGTAATCCGTTGGTTATTTCTTAGATATTCCATAATTTTTTTTTGCCGTTCAGTTAATGTTAACTCAATCTTTTTCTCTTCAAATTTCTCTTTTGCCGAGAATACAGTGACTAATACGCTATGGCTATCTCCCTGTATTTTTGGCAATCTGGGTTTCAAGGTATGTTCTTTATGTTCTTTGATTATTTTATCCCAGCCCTCTCCTAATTCTTCTATATACTTAACCTTGGCTAAAATCTTCGCTATTATCGGATTTTTTGAATATTGTTTATCAGCTATATTTTGTGGAGTTATATCTTCCGGTAATCCTCCAGGATTATAAAATTCTATCTTGTTCGAAAACATCTTTATAATTACTTTACTGCCAAAATCAGCATAATCCCGGTGACAGACAGCATTGGTTACTAATTCTCTAACCGAATACCAGCCATATTCCGGAATATCTTCTCTTTGAATCCTGTCAGGCAACAAACGAGACATAATGGTAATATGTTCTTTTATATATTTATCGCATTCATCTACCTGTTGAAATAAATTTCCTGTGAATTCCTTATAATCAAGTCTTTGGGTTTCTACTTCCTTTCCTTTGTACCTGGCTAAAGCAATATATGCGTTCATATAGAAATTTTGCGGTTCTTTGCCAAATAGTAAAATCCCGGCATTCGTCGGTTTCCCATCTCTGATACAATTTAAAGACTTTATTAAAGATGGCAAATTCCCTGTTATTTTTTTCTCTGACAATCTTTCATAAAGTGGTATAAACTTTTCTTTTATGTAATTCCAATCAAAATCTTTTAAGGTTGCTTCCTTGCAAATTTGTTTATCAAACTGTATTTTTTCTTTATGTTTTTCTAAAATTCTTTTTTCGTATTCTTCCTTGCTCATTCTCGGAGAAGATTTACCTACTTTCTTATAAGGTCTGCCAAACGCTAATACCAATTTATCCATAGATTCAGTTACATCAATAACAATTATATTTTTACCTTCTATTTTTTCGATTTTAATATGAGGTTGGATTTTAGGCTCTGTATTTTGAGCAATTGTATTTGTAAGATTTTCTATTGTCCCCTTACCTATTTCAACACCTCTTATTTTACCTGAGTCGGAAACACCTATAATAATCTCACCACCTTTTGTATTAGCTAAAGCTGAAATTGTTTCTATAATTTCATTCATTTGAGATAATGATGGTTTCAACTCTAAAGTTTCAGATTCACCATTTGCAATAATTTTTTCTATCATTACCTTCTTCATTTATTATCTCTTTTCCCCTTATTTTTTAGGTAAATCTCACTGAAGGGTGCCGGGTTCCCCGAATTGTCAAGTATCTACAGATTATGTCTTGGGTGTTTTTTCTCTGCCGGAGGCAGAGCCGGAGACAGAATCAGAATAATAACGGTAGGCATAATAGTAGCCATATCTCGGTTCCATCTCGGTAGATTTGATATCGTTCAGGATAACTCCCATAAGTTTCGCTTTAACGGTCATAAGTTGGTCCCTGGCACGTTTAAGCGCACCGCGTGCTATCCGGCCAACTTTATATACAATTACCACCCCATCAGCATATTTGGATAATATCAAACTATCAGCAAAAAGCAGGACAGGTGAGCAATCTATAATTATTAATTCAAAATTATTGCGCAATTCCGAAAATATTGTTCCAGCTTTTATTGAACCTAACAGGTCAATGGGATTAGATGGTATTGAACCGCAGTTTATAAATTTAAAATTTTCTATTCCCGGTGTTTGAAGTAATCTCTCCAGTTCAATCTCTCCTAATAGAAAATCCGTTGTGCCACGGGTTACATCCTGCCACTGCTGTTTTCCCAGCAGACAGTCGGTAAAGCCAGGGACCCGTTGCATACCGAATATTTTGTGTAATGAAGGTCGTCGTAAATCAAGTTCAATAAGGAGTGTTTTTATACCAATCTGACTTGCAGCAAGTGAAAAATTTAATGCGGTAAGTGTTTTCCCTTCACCGACGCCTGAACTTGTAAACAATATACAGGTGCTACCGCCTATAATTTCCTCTTTTGCTACTTTAATATTTGTTCTTAATGTATGATATGCCTCTACGAAGGGTGACCTGCTTGAATGATACACAATCATTTTTGAACGAAGTAATTTAATATCATCTTTTGAACGCAAAAATTTAAATTGGCTTGATATAATATTCCCTCTTTTTTCGGGTTCTATATGCGGTATAATCCCGAGAACAGGCGATTGAAGATATGTCTCTACATCTTCAATCGTACCTATTGATGTATCTAAGTGTTCAATAATAAAAGCAAAAACTATACCCAGAAAGATTCCCAGCAATGTCCCTGCAGAAAAATTTGTTGCACGGTTGGGCCTAATCGGACTGTGCGGTTCAACCGCCTGTGATACAATAAATGCACTCTGGACCCTGTCTGCCTCGGATATTTCTGCTTCCTTATATCTCTGCGCCAGTAATGAATAGAGATTTTCATTGAGTTTCACTTCTCTGCGTATTCTTGCATATTCAAGTTCTTCTTTCGGCAGACTTCTCATCTGTTCTTCAATCATTTTTATCTGACGGTCAACCTGGATTACATCCGGATGTTGTTCCGTATATTGTTTTAAAAGGTCTCTCCGTCGTGACTGCAGGTTTAATAAATTCGTTGCCATATACCCGCCCACCCCGGCAACACGATTTATTTCAATAAATTTACGCTCTTTATCTTCGGATTCTTTAAGTTTTTTTTCTGCTTCGGCAAGTTGTGTTCCGATAAATGAACGTAATTCTTTAGCCCGTCTGGACCTGTCCTCAATGCCTTTCTCTATATAGACCTCAGCAGTAGCATTGGCTAATTTTGCAGTTTCTTTCCGGTCAGACGATGTGGCAGTAATTTGCATTAGATTCGTATCCCCGACTCTGGAGGCACTAATTTTGTTTTGAATATTCTGGACGATTGAATCTATTACATCTTTTTTCATATCTGGCAGGAGCAACCCAAGTTTATTGGCTACCCGTTCAGCGACAATAGCGCTTTTTATTATTTTTACCTCAGTATTTAAAGCAGTCAGAATGTCCCACCCCATACTTTCCGTAGCAACACCCGGGACTATCAGGGTGGATTCAACTTTAACCATAGCAATAGACTGATATATCTGTATCTGCATATTCGTAAAAATCCAGGTGGATATCATTACGGCAGCAAATGTGAAGAACAGTATGAATTTTCTCCTGCGTATGACCCGCCAGTAATCGTATAAACTCAGTTCATATTGTTGAGGCATAAAATTTTCTCGTAACTGCTCACTAAAGTATGTTTGGAATAGAGGCTTTAGCCTCGTTCCTAAA
>MNXB01000084.1 GCA_001871125.1 Elusimicrobia bacterium CG1_02_37_114 | reverse complement strand
AAAATATCTCACTGCTGAACAACACGCTCTTTATAAACTTATCTGGCAGAGATTTTTGGCAAGTCAAATGAAAAATGCCATATATGATGTGCTGACAATAGAAATAGCAGGTGAGCCCGATAAAGGAATGGCGGGCTTGCCCGACAATTTATCCGCAGGATTATCTAATTTATCCGCAGGATTATCTAATTTATCCGCAGGATTATCTAATTTATCCGGCAGTAAATATGGATTCAGGACCTCGGTTAGAGCAATGGATTTTACGGGATATTTGGAGATTTACCGCAATGGAGATGAAGAAAACACCGGGGATAAGGATACTTTTGACAGTAAAATTCTGTTACTGAAGGAGAACGATATTTTGAAATTGGTAAATCTTTCTTCCGAGCAACATTTTTCACAGCCTCCGCCGAGGTATAACGAGGCGAGTTTGATAAAAACTATGGAGAAGAACGGTATTGGCAGACCCTCCACGTATGCACCTACTATAGGAACTATTCGTAGACGGGATTATGTGTTCTACAATGATAAAAGGTTCTACCCCACAAGTCTGGGAGAAGATGTTAATGCAATATTGAAGGAACATTTTTCAGAGATTGTAGATTTAAATTTCACCGCTAATATGGAAGAAAAGTTAGATTTAATTGCTGAACATAAAATGGAGTGGCAGAAAGTAGTGAGGGAATTTTATAAGCCATTTAGCGAAACGTTAGCCAGGGCTGAGAAACAGATTTCTGTAATTAAAACAAAACCGGTACCTGTTGACGAAAAATGTGATATTTGTGGAGCACAGATGATGTTGTGTTCCGGACGTTATGGCAAGTTCCTTTCGTGCAGTAATTGGCCGAAATGTCAGAATAAAATCTCATTGGACAGATTAGGCAACAAAAAAATTGTGGAAAAGACCGATGAAACCTGTCCGAAATGCGGTAGTATTATGTTAAAAAGAACTGGTAGACGCGGCGTTTTCCTTGCCTGTTCCGCATATCCTAAATGCAGGTTTGTAAAAAATGTCAAATGATATCAGAGTGCTAGTTGAACATTTTCTATTATACTTACGTACCCGTAATTTTTCCCGGGAGACAACTCGTGCATATAAATCTGACCTTGGAGGATTCTGCGATTTTACTGATAAAGAATTTTCTGGAATAGATATAAACAGAGTTAATAGATTGGTGGTGCGTAAATATATTGCATTTTTAGAAGAAAGTTCCCGCCGGCGCTCTACTATTCAGAGGAAAATATATGCTATAAAATCATTTTTTAAGTTTCTTTACCATCAAAAAATTGTAGATTCAAATTTCTTTGGTTACATAAATATTCCCAAAAAAGAGAAATTACTGCCTTCGTTCCTCAGTGAGACACAGATGATAGAGCTGCTGGATACGGTTAAGGGTGATTCAATATTAGTATCGCGTGACCAGGCAATGCTTGAATTACTTTATTCTACAGGAATACGCGTCGGAGAACTGACTAACTTAAATGTTGACAGTCTGGACTTCTGGACAAACACAATTCGTGTTTTTGGTAAAGGCGACAGGGAAAGGACTGTTCCGATTGGAGACAAGGCACTGAAATCAGTCTATAAGTACTTACAGTTAAGGAAATCGGAAAAACAATATTTACCTTCTGAAAAAGCATTGTTTCTGAACTGGCGGGGCAAGAGGATTACCTCCAGGGCTATCAGAAAAATATTAGATAAATGGGTTAAATTATCTGCGCTGACAAAACACATTTCACCGCATACTATAAGGCATTCTTTTGCCACACATCTGCTCAATGCAGGTTGTGACCTGCGCAGTGTGCAGGAAATGCTCGGACACAAGTCTCTTACAACAACGCAGGTATATACTCATGTTACTACGACAAGATTGAAAAATATATACGAAAAGGCACACCCCCGTGCGTGAAAATTTAGTTGAGGAAAAAATTATGAGTAAAATCACTAAAGTTAGAGATCAGGCACAGACGACTATGTTTGGTACTTATGAGTTTCCATCTTACGAAGAGGTAATGGATGCTTATGCAAAGGAATTTGCAGACTATGTTCTTCCAAAGGGAGATACCATATTTGGTTTCTGGATGCAAACCTTAGCCGATTTGGAGTTTTTGGATTTAGAATTACGGGGTTTGACTGACGAATATAAAATTGACTCGGTAAATAGAATAGTTAATTTCAAAGGCGATGAAGATTTTATAAGACTTAGAATAGCCCATTTGGAAAAGGTGAAAGGGAAAGCAACGCTTTACACTGACCTGGTAGATAAGTTTGGTGATACTAATGCCTATGCTTTTCATAATCTTTATCCATACAAAGGGAAGTTTTATCCAAGGGTTGTGCGGACATTAATCAATGCCTTTAAGTTAAATCATAATTCACTTCTTCTGGACCCTTTCAATGGCTCTGGAACTGCTACACATGAAGCTTCTCTTATGGGAATTAAAAGCGTAGGCATAGATGTTACTCCGATGGGAATAGTTTTATCTGAGTTAAAAAACGATTTGCTTTTTATTAATGAAAAAAAGTTAAATTTTTTGCCAAAAGACCTACAAAATATATTTAATGAAATAGAAAACAAACGATGGAAACATTCTGATCCTATCATTCATAAGTTAATGTTAGCAGTATATTTTGATACTGTCGATGCTTTTGTGAGAACCTCAAGATACAACAGAAAGGGAAAAGTAGGCCTATTTATAGAAAAATTAAATTACATAAAAGATTGTTATAAAAAAATGATGGAGGTTAAGGAAAAACACAAACTTAAATTTGAATCTGCTCGCATCATAGAAGGAGATGTGCTTGAATTAAAAAACAAGAGCAAAATGGAAGAAATATTTGATGCATGTATTACAAGTCCACCTTACTATTTTTCTATAGACTATGTTGGTAAGGATAAAATCGCTTATGATTATTTAGGTGCGGATATGAAAAAGATTGAATCCAGATATTTGGGAATGAAAAACAGCGGGCAACCCAAAGGTAATTATAGTGGATTACCTCCAAGGGTTGCTATGTATTATGAGGATTTAAAAGAATCAATAAAAAACATCTTTTGGACGTTAAAACCGGGCGGCAAATTAGCGATTATAATAGGAGATAGTACTGTTAATGGTAAAAAAATTCCAACAACAATAACTACTAAAAAATTTTGTGAAGAAGCCGGATTTAAATTTGAAAAATTAATATTCAATCCTCTCTTGGGTGCTCGCAACAGAGCAATAAGAGGAGAAAGCGTAATAATATGCGAAAAGGGGAAATAAATATGATTATAAGAAGGGAACTTCTTTGTGCGAAGGTTAAAGAAAAATTAGACCTTGGTAGAATATTACTGTATGAACCATATAAAAATATATTGGTTAAATTTAAAGAGTTACGTATTGATATTAATGCCAAAGATTTTGATCCTGTGGCCAAAGTCTACGATGGCTTATTGAGTGTTCCTTCTGAGATTAGAGAATATTACGAAGCTTTATTAGGTGTTACTTCTTATTATCATCATAGTCAAGGCGGTAGAGGGAAGTATCTTGAAAAGAAAATCGCTTCATCTTTTGAAACTTGCTCTCTTGATATAGAACTTAGTAAACTCCCCTTTTGGTTGGAACAACCATCTCTTCATAAAAAGAAAGGAATATTCACTCAGCAGGGATTGTCATCAGATGAGAAGAAAATATTAAGAACAATTGAATGGGATTGGATAGGTGACAGAGATGTAAATACTGATGTAGGAAGTGTTATACAAGACAAAAAAACTATTGTGTTGGTTGAACTTAAGAATAGAGTGGATACTGGTGGCGTGGCTGGGAGGCGAGAAATTTGGACTTCAGAAAAATTTGGAATTTTTGTAGAGTATTTAAAATCCAACAAAAAGTTGTTTAGAAAAAACGACAAAAAATTTTCTTTAGCGGAATTGCTTAAAAGTTTTGGAATCGAAAACCTTGAAATATATATAGGTATCTTGTTCGATAAGGGTGATAATCCAGCAACAGTTAAGAGCGATAAGGTCAATGGTTTTTATTCTTCAAGTAAGCAGGGTTTTGAATATTTGCAAAATCTAATTAAACAAAACTCAAAAATAAAGATAATCGGTAAAGATTCCGAAAATCTACAAATAAAACTCGGTTTGACTTATTCAAATCTAAAAGTAAAGATAGGTGCCTTATACGGAAATGACATTACATTAAAGCTTTTTAGAAAAAGTTTCCCTGTGTCCGATTTGCTTTTATTGAGATATGATGATATTTGGTTGTCACAACTAATAACCATTGATGAAAGAGCCGTGTTGCTTAAACATAAGAATAATTATACGTTAACTTTTTTGGATTTATTGAAAAGAGATAAGGAGTTGAGGATTAAATATGACACGGTTATCAGTTCTGAATGCGGAGAGCCTGAACTTAAAGAGATTGTGAAATACCTATTTGATAAATACATTGCTATTTTTGAAGATAAGTTATTACCCGATGGAGAAGAGAAAACCAGATATTTAGCAGATGTAATTCAAGTTTTATGTGCAGCAGAGGCGTAATTAAAAAAACTAAAAATCAGTAAGGTACAGGGTACAGAAATAAGTAGATGCTATGGCAGATGAAAAGATAGAATTGTTAATGGAAGAGACAGGCTGTGACCAGGCTGAAGCAGAATTGGCCTTTGAACTGGCAGATAATGATTTTGCCAAAGCAATAAAGAAAATCAAGAGTCTCCTGAGAGATATTGTTGTCCTGAAAGGTAAATTCGTTATTGAAGAAAAACATATATATGGAGTTTTTGTTATCATTTTTGATAGAAGAAAAGAAAATGTTATTCGTATAGTCTCGGTTGCTTCATACAATCCTGCTATATATGAGGCTCTAATTGATACAGACTGGCATTTACTGGAAAAGTCAATATATACCTACAGACTTCTTGATGGAAGTATCCTCTCTGTTACTCGTGAAATTGAAGAACATTTTTATAAACAAATATCCGGGTCTAAAGAAAAATTATATAAAATAATCAATAGATGGCATGAATATCATTCCGACGATGAAATTGAAAAAGCCAAAGAGATATTTTTGCAGGAGTTCCCTGTCGGTAATTCAAAACTACAAATTATGGCTGAGGATATAAATCTTGCCGAATATCAGCAGGGAGCGGTCGAAGAGTCTTTTGTTGTAAACAACGATAAATATCCAAAGAAGGTCCTTCTTGAAGTAAAATTATGCGAGCATGAAGAGGGCAAGAAGGCAATAAGCCTTACCAGAGGGGAAGTGATTCTTGTAGAAATTATTGATGATCGTGAAATTGCAAAATATATAGTTCGGTTACTTGGCACCAGGGAATCAGCATACATCCCTGTAACCATAGAGGACCTCAACAGGTCAGACGATGAACTCAACATACTTGTATATTTTACCCCAAGCATTACGGGATTTGCAAAAATAAAACCGTCCGCACGCGTGAGGGCCGTAAAGGAAATACAACAATCCTGGTGGAGGAAAATTTTTCACATATGAATTTCAGACGGAAACGCCATTACAAAGGGATTATACTTGATGCGACACCTATGACGGATCTGGTGTTTTTACTTTTAATATTCTTTATGCTTTCCTCATCATTTCTATTTGAGCCCGGAATTACCCTGAAGTTACCGAAGACAAAAACAGCAGAGATTCAGGCTGAGCGGAAATTAATTATATCTATTGCTGGAGATGGGGAAATATATTTTAATGATAAATTGATAAAACTGGAAGATTTAGAAAATGAACTGCGCGTAGTATTACCGCTTGCCAGGGAAAATCTTTTGATTATACGTGCCGATAAAGATGTAAAACACGGTTTAGTTGTAGAAGTTATGGACAGGGCAAAAGTTGCGGGTGCGGAAAAAATTGCAATTGCTACCGAGAAAAAGTCTGAATAGAAGCAATTATTCCAGGAGGTTAGAAAGATGAAGGTATTAGTAATTGATGATGATAAGGAAATACACGATATGCTGGAGGTTTTTTTACAAAGTTTAGGACACGAATGTTATAGTTCACTGACAGTTGCAGACGGATTAAAACAGGTAGCAGTTACAGAACCGGATTTAGTCCTTTTGGATATAAGGTTACCTGACGAGGATGGTATTGAAGTCCTTAAAGAAATAAAACAGATTAACAAAAGACTTCCTGTCATAATGGTTACGGGTTATAAAGATGCTGAAAAGGTTATAGATGCCTTCAGGTTTGGCGCAACGGATTGTTTATTGAAGCCTTTTAATTTTGATTATTTAAAAAATTTACTTGGCAGAGTTAAAATGGGCGAACAGGGACTTGAACCCTGACTCCCTTTCGAGAATAGCGTCCTGAACGCTACGCGTATACCAATTCCGCCATTCGCCCGATGGTCTTATTCTAAATAATTTTTTAAGAAAAATCAATGGCAGAGGATAATAAAAGAGTAGTTGTTAGGAATCGCGGCGTATTTCACGAATACAGTATTACTGAAATCTACAATGCGGGAATAGTCCTCAAAGGCAGTGAAGTGAAGTCATTGAGGCAAAGCAGGGCAAGTTTAAAAGATAGTTATTGTAAAATTGAAGGTGGTGAGATATTTATATATAATCTATATATAAGTCCTTATGAGCAGTCAAAAGCCTTTACGCCGAATCCAAAACGTAAACGCAAATTGTTGCTTCATAAACAGGAAATAAACCGTTTGATAGGTAAAACCACACAGAGAGGTTTAGCACTAGTGCCAGTGGAGATATATTTTGAAAAATCACAATATGCAAAAGTTGCCGTAGGTGTAGCAAAGAAGAAAAAATCCTACGATAAAAGAGAGGCTATTAAACTGAGAGACATAGAACGTGAAATACGCGGGGTCAGGGGGGTATAATATCATGGAAATGTTTGAAATTTTGAGACATGCTGTTGAAAAAGGCGCAAGTGACATACATATAGTAATTGGTAAACCTCCAATGGCAAGGGTTCGAGGCACCATTGTTCCTATGGAAGGATTTCCTGAAGTAACACCTGAAGAAAGTAAAAGGTTAATTTATTCTGTTCTTTATGAGGACCAGCGAAGAAAGTTTGAAGAAAAATACGAACTTGATTGTTCTACGGTTATTCCGAAAGTAGCAAGGTTTCGTGTAAATGTTTTTATGCAAAGGAATGGAGTGGAAGCAGTACTGCGTGTTATACCATCAAAGATTCCTGGTCCGGAAGAAATATTTTTGCCTGAAATGATTGTGAAACTGGCAGATTTGCCTCGCGGACTTGTACTGGTAACAGGTCCTACGGGTTCCGGTAAATCCACCACGCTCGCCTGTATCATGAACATAATAAACCAGAAACGTAAAGACAACATCATTACTATTGAAGACCCGATTGAGTTTGTATACGAGCATGCAGGATGTATTGTCCGCCAGCGTGAGGTGGGACAGCATACGCATTCATTTGCAAGCGCACTCAAATATGCATTGAGACAGGACCCCGATGTAATTTTAGTCGGCGAGATGCGTGATTTAGAAACAATTTCTGCTGCACTTACGATAGCGGAAACAGGTCATCTGGTTTTTGGTACGCTTCATACAAGCGATGCTGCGCAGACTATTGATAGGATAATAGATGTTTTTCCGCCGCATCAGCAGCAGCAAATACGCATACAACTTGCATCCACATTAAAAACCGTCATCTCCCAGGTGCTATTACCTCGTAAGGATATATTGGGAAGAATAGCAGCGCGTGAAATAATGATTGTAACACCCGCTATAGCAAACCTGATAAGGGAAGGTAAGACACACCAGATATACAATGCCATTGAAACAGGTGCTAAATATGGCATGATAGGTCTTGATAAAGCTTTAATTGAACTTGTTAAAGCCCAGATGGTGTCACAGGAAGATGCCGTATCAAAGGCATCCAATCCTGAATTCGTCCGTACAGGCGGTCGACTTGTTTCAACAACTGCTGCACCAAGGATGTAATTATATGGATAAAGGAAAGTTTATAAAGGATATTTCTGCATTTAAAGATTTTACAGATAATGCAATAAAGAAATTGATTGACAGTTTAGAAAGTGAAACCTGCAATGCCGGAGACATAATATTTAATGAAGGCGATGCATCAGATTATCTTTATATAGTAGAGTCGGGTGAAGTGGAAATATCCAAGAAAATATCTCCCGAAAGTGAAAAAACACTTACTATACTTGGACCGGGAAGTATATTCGGTGAAATGAGTTTATTTTCAACTCAGCCGCGCACCGCGACTGCAAAAGCAAAAACCAATGCCTGCTATTTTAAAATACACAAGAAGGGGTTTCATACACTTTTTAAAAACGAACCGTCGTGTGTCCGAAAAATGTTAGAGTCATTGTTATTGTCAACTCTTGAGCGGTTGGAGCAGACAAGCAGGGAACTTGCAACGGTCTATGAGATAAGCAGGTTAATCGCCAAAGGGTTGTCATTCAAAGATTTCTGTCAGTCTGTAATTACACAGATTTGTTATTCCGTCCCGGATATTGACGGTGGATTAATCTATCTATATAATGAATTTACCACAGATTATGATTTAGGAGGGTCGGTTAATGTTCAAGAGATGGCAGTCAGTATTGAAGAAACCCATCCGTTAATAAAATTTTTATCAGAAAAAGACGTAACAAAAGCTCCTGATACAATGATAATTCAGGATTCTGAAATTATTGGTCAACTGTTAAGCAACGTACCTTCGTTAAAGACACTTATTATCGCTCCAATAGTTAACCAGGAGAAATTAATCGGGAGTATATTACTTTATGCTCAGAAAGAAAAACTGCAAGGTTTATCAAGTGTCCGGGATTTGTTAAATTCTGTAGTAAACCAGCTTGTCAGTGCAATAGAAAATATAAAAACGCGTGAAGAAGAGGTTGCGAGACAAAAGTTTGATAGAATACAAAAGGGGACCATAACCTGGTAAAATAAAATAGGGTAAAATAGGGACAGCGACCATTTATTTAATATGGAATTCATTCTAAAAATCAAGTTTTTTCACACTGGATGCTTTCTATACGAAAAATCTGCAATCAGAAACCTAAAACTTGTAGAACTCGCTTATGCTCAAACATACAAGTTTTTGACGGTTTCTTCAATTGATTTTTCTAAAAGCATCTAAGGTGTTCAGAAACTGATTTTTAGAATTTCCAGTATAGACGAAACCGGTTTGTCTATGAACGAGTTAAGTGAAATTTGGGTGGGGAGAGAAGAAAATGTTTTTTAAACCACAATGGTATAAGATGCTCACTGATTCTGTAAAACCGATAAGTGAAGATGTAATTGAGAAAGTTGAAGAATTTCGCAAAAAATCTGAGGGGGCATTATCTACCGAAAAAACACATGAAATGATCTTTATGGGTATTATGGTATCAATGTGGGCAGTTAAAAGAATTCAAAAATACACCTTGGAGTTAATTAGAAAGCAAATGCCGAATGCTTCTGAAAAAGAATTGTGGAAACAAGTTTTGATTGCAAGATTAAATGTTAAATTGAACACGTCTGGTAGAAAGTCCGATATATTTTCAAAACCATTATCTGAAATGGAATTGTTGTCCCGAATTAGTAGTGCCGATGATATAATAGCGAGATTCAAATCATTTAATGATGTAGTAGATTACGTTATTAAAATAGACGAGGAGGAAAATAGATTTTACGATCCAACAGGAATGCAATTTGAATTAAACAATTTATTGGAGCCGACTTTATCGGAGAAGATTAAAAATGTTACTGTTGAAAAATTAGTAGATATTCTTGTTGGTCAATGGGGGTTAACACAATCTGACCTTTCAGATTCATTCTTTAAAGGATTCGAAAAATGTCAAGACACTGAAGAAATTCTTCTAAATAAATATAAAATGGAAAACGAAATACGTATTCTGTATCTATATGTAATATTATTTTCTATAAAGATGACATTTGGCAAGAAAGAATCTGACGATATTTTTAAAATGTTTAGGGATAATTTCTTTTTAAAAATAGAGAAGAGGTTAGGAGATAAATCCTTTTCTGAAAAATGGTTTTCACGAAGGGATGCTTATACAAACGTCATAAATTCATCTTCTCGTGAGGAAAAATTTTTTGCAATTGGATCTAAATTTGCAGAGTTATGTAATCTTAAAAACAATAAAAATATTGTTGAATTCACTGCAGTTTTTTTTGTTGAAGTGTTGAAGAAAAATCTCGAATTATTAAAATCTTATAGAATCATTGAAGACAATGTAACTTTGCCTAACAGATGATAGAAGGAAAATCAAAGATTTCCCCAAAACTTCTTTTATGTTGGAACTGTTAGTTGCTATGCAAGGAAGTATACGAAAGGATGGAAACCAAAATGAGAAATGGAGAAATTAAACTTCCACCGGATTTTCAGAAAGATATTCAACGAGCTGTAGAGATACTAAAAGAATCAGGATGTACTGATGTTTTCCTGTTCGGTTCTCTCCAGGAAGGAAAGATTAGAGAGGGCTCGGATATTGACATTGCTATTCGTGGATGTCCACGAGGGAAGTTTTTCTATATTTTTGGTAAACTTCTTTTAGCACTAAATCACTCCATTGACCTTGTCAATCTGGATAACCAGGATGCATTTACACGGTATCTGGAAAAGGAGGGGAGGCTTCTCCAAATTGGCTAATAACATCATTTCTCAGATACGGTTTGAGATAGGTCAAATTGACCAATTATTCGGTTCCTATTCTGACCTTCTGAAACGTTCACAAGAATCAACACCTGATTTGGTAGAGATTACTGCAATAGCCGCTGTGCTGCATTCTTTCTATAATGGGGTGGAAAATATCTTTTTGTCCATTGCAAAAGGGCTTGATGAGGATGTTCCTAAAGGTTCTAAGTGGCATAGAGATCTTTTGGTTCAGATGACACAACAGATACCCAGGAGAAGTCATGTTATTTCAGAGAAAACAGCACAAGAATTGGCTGAGTACCTTGGGTTCAGACACTTTTATCGCCACTCATATTCGTTCTTTTTGAAATGGGATGATGTAGAAAAGTTGGTAACTCCTTTAAAAAATGTGTGGACGCAATTGAAGAGAGAACTTAATTTGTTTATTGATAGTTTGAGTTCTGGTTGAAATGTTCAATAAGTACAAAAGGGGACTGTAACCTGGTAAAGAAGAGGGACAGCGACCATTTTTTATAAAAATGGATATTATGATAGAAATTGTCATTGGGTTGATAGGAACTGGCTGTTCAGCCAGAGTTGATATAAACGAAATGGTTCGCTTGTGAACAAGTTGGGTGACATGGCAAAAAGGAGTGTATTGAAGAATGGATAAAAGACAAGAGAATTACTTAGTAAGTGTATTTTTTGAAAAAAAACTGATCCCTGTTCCGGAATGGTACCGCTATGTTTTTTTCTTAATTTCTGGCGTCATAATAATAAGTGGAATTATCAATTTGATTGCCGGGAAAATAGCCATGGGATTATTATCTTTTGTTGTTACTTTTGGTATTCATTTCCTTTGTTATTATTACTGGAGACATAAAGTTTTAAAAATCATTGGGAATATGAAACCAGAACAACTGGAAAATTTGTTAGTAGGGTCGCAACAATCGGACGATTGGGTAACCGCTGATTTATCGGGTAAGCAAGGTTCTTGGTTAGAAAGATGGTTAGTGAGATCGTTTTCAAGAAAAAAAACTTTTCCAACATGTAAAAAGTGTGAAGAGATGCCATCTTTAATCAACGTTACGGTATGATGTGTTCTCAACATGCAGCAGAGATTACAGAAAAAATAGCACAAGAACGAAATTTAACAGAAGACCATATTAAAAATGCAATGAAAAAAGCATCACGGCTTATGGAATAAGAATTGTCAAATTTATAAGAATATTTTGCCACGTCGCCTAACAGCGGATAAAAGGGGAATTAAAGATTTCCCAAAATCCCGCCAGGGCGGGACTTCTTTTATCCGCAAAACGTTATATGCCATGCTTAGGAATATCTGAAGGTGAGAATTTGATCAAAAAGGAGGAGTGTTTTGGGGGAAATCGATAAGATACGCAAAAAGGTCATTAATAAAGAATATGAATTCACAATTCCACACTTTTTTGAAGAGATGGCGGCAGACGAGATTGAATTTGCAGATGTAAAAAAGGCTTTAGCAACAGGTAGGATTAGGCAAAAGTTTACGATAGATCCCAGAGGTACACGTTATGAGATTGTAGGCAAAGCCACTGATGAAAGAGAGATTGGTATCATCTGTAGAATCAAAAGTACTGGAAAATTACTTTTTATAACGGTATATGCTCTATAATGTTTTTAGGAGGTGATAATAGTGTATAACTATGGAGAATGTGAAATCTGTAACACTCTACTAGAAGAAAAGAAGATACACCAGGACTTCTGGATTAAGGACAAATTAGTAGTAATTGATAACGTTCCAGCTGGAGTATGTCCTCAATGTGGAGAGAAAGTTGTCAATGCAGAGGTAGGAGAACGTATTACTGAACTGCTTAATGATGCAAGGCGTATAGGTAAGTCACCTACTATATCCGTTCCTCTTATAAAGTACGAAGCAGAACCCGTAGCAGTTTGAGTTTGTTTTGGACGCACGGCAGATAACAAAGCATCTACGGCTCCGTTTCACTTCGCCTAACTTACTTTGCAAGTTCTTAAATGCTCAGCCGTTATCAAATACCATGCGGTAGGCAAAGGATGATATCAGAAAAGGATAAAACAATAATATTGAAGTATGCAAAAAAGTATAATCTGAGCACAGTGATATTATTTGGTTCCTCTGTTGAGGGAGAAGATTCAAATGATATAGATATTGGTATAAAAGGAATTACCCCTCGGTTATTCTTTAAATTTTATGCTGAGTTATTTAAATACTTATCAAAACCTGTTGACCTTATTGATCTTTCTAAAAAAACATTATTCAATGACCTTGTGGAAGAAACTGGAGTGAGAATTTATGGGTGATATAACTAAACAAATCCTTGCAGAAAAAGAGAATGTAAAGAAGAAATAGAGAACTATTTGAGACAAAAGGGGACCGTAACTTGGTAAAGAAACCGTTTAATTTTCGTAAATTAGCCTTGGAGTCAGCAAGAATTGCCGATGATAAAAAATGTAAGGACATTATTGTTTTAAATGTCCATCGTTTGACAACATTGTGTGATTATTTTGTCATTGCTACAGTGGAGTCAACTCCACAGATGGAAACCGTTTTATCTTCTATCAAGAAAGGCATGTCCGAAAAAGGACATTACCCTCTGCAGAGGCATGGTTCTGTATCATTGGGGACGGGCTTATCGTCCTGGCAGGTGATTGATTATGGTGGTGTAGTTGTTCACTTAATGATGCCTCAATCGCGTGAATTCTATGCTCTGGAGCGAATGTGGTATAAGGCAATAAAGGTTAACTGGCTCAGCCCAAAGCCCCGCCATAGGCGGGTAAAAAAGAGAAAAAAATAATATGGAACGTGTTCTGGATAAAATTGACAAACCGCAGGATTTAAGAGTTATCAGGAAAGAACTTTTACTTCAATTAGTAAAAGAAATTCGTGAAGAAATAATTTCTACTGTTTCAAAAACCGGTGGACATTTAGCATCAAATTTAGGCACCGTTGAATTAATTGTTGCATTACATTATGTATTTGATATGCCGAAGGACAAAATAATATTTGATGTCGGACATCAATCTTATACGCATAAACTGCTTACAGGCAGAAGAGAAAAATTTCATACTTTAAGGCAGTTCAAGGGGATAAGCGGTTTCCCGAATCCCGAAGAGTCGGAATATGATGTTTTTGCAACAGGGCATTCTTCAACTGCAATTTCTGCCGCTGTTGGTTTCGCAGTAGCACGGGATTTGAAGAAAGAAGACCATAAGGTAATTGCTGTGATTGGCGATGGGAGTATAACGAGTGGTTTAGCATTTGAAGGTTTGAACAATGCCGGCTATCTGAAGTCAAACATTTTGGTTATTCTTAACGATAACGAAATGTTTATTTCGCACAGGGTGGGTGCAATAGCCGGTTACCTTGCAAAGATACTGACTCTGGGGTTGGTAAAAGAAGCAGAAAAAAGGATTGATAAGTTTTTGAGGAGACTGCATTTTGTCGGGCTGTACATCTTGCGTATAGCCAAAAGATTTAAATTATTATTTTTCCCAGGTATGTTATTTGAAGAAATGGGTTTTTCTTATGTTGGTCCTGTAGATGGGCATGACCTCTTTGGTTTGATTGATATACTGACCAAGGTTAAAAAAAGCACAACAGCACCTCTCCTCCTGCATGTGGTGACAAAGAAAGGCAAAGGGTATAAACCCGCAGAAAAGGACCCTACAAAGTTTCATGGTGCACTTAAATTTGAAATAGAAAGCGGTGAAATGGCTGTTGATAATTCTCTTCCTACTTATACTGATGTTTTCAGCAGGACATTGATTGAAATCGCTAAGACTGATGATAAAGTGATTGCTATAACAGCAGCTATGTCTGAAGGGACCGGGCTTTCCGAATTTGCTAAAAAATTTCCGGACAGGTTTTTTGATGTAGGTATTGCGGAGCAGCATGCATTGACTTTTGCCGCTGGTCTTGCAGCAAATGGTTTTAGACCCGTTGTCGCCATATATTCTACATTCCTGCAGAGGGGTCTTGACCAGCTTATCCATGATATTGCTTTGCAGAAATTACCTGTCCTAATTGCTATAGACCGCGCAGGTATTGTTGGCGAGGATGGTTCAACCCATCAGGGTATATTTGACATTTCATATTTGCGATTGATACCCAATTTTGTAATAATGGCACCAAAGGATGAAAATGAACTGAAGGATATGCTCTATACCGCATTCAAGATTAACCAGCCTGTCGCAATAAGATTCCCACGAAGGAAAGGGATTGGCGTAAAGATTGAACCCGGGTTTGAATTAATACCTTTTGGTAAGAGTGAAGTCTTAAAAGAAGGGACTGATGTTTGTATTATAGGTGTGGGTGATATGGTGAATCTTTGTTTATCCGCAGCATCAATGATTTCTGAAAATCTGGATTGTGGTGTTGTGAATGTAAGATTTATCAAACCCCTGGACGTTGAACTGCTGAAAGAGATTACAAAAAAAGTTAAAAGTCTTGTTGTCGTGGAGGAAAATGTTGCAACGGGCGGACTCTACAGTGCAGTGCGTGAAAAAATAACAGACCCTGAAGTGAGGGTATTATCAATAGGTTTACCGGATAGATTTATTGAACATGGAGCACAGAAGGTTTTACATAAGAAATACGGTCTGACAGCAGAAAACATTGCAGAGAAGATACGGGAATATGCAAAAAATCTTTGTTGTTGACGATGAGCCGGATATAGTTGAATTGATAAAGATTACATTGGAAAAGGAGGACTATGCTGTAGAGATTGCCGGGTCTGCAGATGAAACTTTACATAAAATAGAAAGCTCAAGGCCCGACCTTTTCATCGTTGATTTAAAACTTCCCGGCGTAAGTGGCTATGACCTCTGCAGGATATTAAAGTCAAAAGAGGAAACTTCGGGTATACCCATTATAATCCTTTCCGGCAGATATATTCGTCCTGAAGAACGTGCAAAAGGAATAGAACTCGGTGCGGATGACTATATGACAAAGCCATTCTATGGCGGTGAATTGATTGCCCGTATCAAGTCGGTTCTCAAACGGATGGATTATAAAAATGAAAATGGAGAAATCATTAATTGTGATGGTTTGATAGTAAATCCGGATGAACATACAACTTATATTGATCAAAAAGAAATCAAACTCACACCCAAAGAATTTGATTTGCTCGTAATGCTTCTGAAAAAACGAAATAAAGTTTTAAAACGGGAGTTTTTATTAGAGACTGTTTGGGGTTATGAATATGCCGGTTCCACACGAACTGTAGATATGCATATAGCACGTCTGAGAGAAAAACTTGGCGAACATTTTTCTAAAAGGCTCCAGACTGTGGGTGGCATGGGGTACAAGTGGAGTTAAGCCATGGCCAATAATTTAGGTAATGTAATGAAAAAAGAATCAGAGATACAATCGTTGATGTTATTTGTTCCTGAAATCAAACAATTAATAAAGGAAAAGGAATTACCGGAATTGAAACGTATTTTGAACGAAATACATCCCGTGGATTTAGCCGAGGGATTTAAAAGTTTCAATTCCGATGAACAACTTATCATTTTTAGTTTGTTGCATTTTAATCGCGCCATAGCAATGTTTGAAGATTTGGAACAAAAAGATCAGGCGTTTTTGATAGAAAATCTTGAAACCAGTCCGATAGAAAAACTTTTAGAAGATATGCCTGCAGACGAAAAAACAAAACTTGTCAAAAAAATGCCGGAAAGATTAAAGAAGAAATTGTTGTCTCTTCTGCGGAAAGAAGATTTGACAGCGGTCCAGCAGACACTGAACTACAGAGAAGATACCGCGGGTTCTATAATGAACACTTATTTTATACCGTTACAGCCCGGTATGACCACCAGGCAGGCGATTGAAAAAATACACCTGCTGTCTAAATTTAGAAAATTTTCTGTCTTACATACCTTCTATGTAGTAAATGCTGAAGGCGGACTTTTAGGCGGGATAAGTTTGAGAAAACTTGTTGCTGCACCACCGGATATAAAAATCAGCGAGGTTATGGTATCAGTGAATTTCATAAAAACAAAGGTTGATACTCTGCAGGAGGAAGTGGCAAAGATGTTTGCTAAATATGACCTCGTAATTGCTCCGGTGGTAAACGGGGAAGACAAACTTGTGGGAGTAATTACGGTGGATGATGTGATAGATATAGTCCAGGCAATTAATACAAAACAATTTTATGAAATTGGTAAAATGTCTTCAAAAGGAGAGATAAGGTATTCTGAAATGACTGTCCTGGACCTTATTAAAAAACGGGCTGGCTGGTTAATCCTTCTGTTGGTATTTGATTTTTTGACCGGCTCAGTATTAAAATTCTACGAAGCAACCCTGGCAACAATGGTAGCGTTGACATTTTTTATTCCAATGTTACTTGATACCGGCGGTAATGCAGGTGCTCAGGCCTCAATAACTTTAATTCGTAGTTTTGCGACAGGAGATGTTAATTTTAAGAATATATGGAAGGCTATAAGATTAGAATTAATCGCTTCTGTTTTTATGGCTTTTATTGTAGGTTTTATTGCTTTCTTAAGAGCCCTTATGCTCGGGGTAGGTTTTATGACAGGAATAGTAGTTGGATTAAGTATGATAATAGTAATAATGATGGCAATTTCAACCGGGATGGTTTTACCCATCGTATCTAAAAAAGTAGGTTTAGACCCTGCTGTTTTAGCAGGTCCGATAACTACGAGCGTTGTGGATGTTTTAGGACTTATAGCATATTTTAAGGTCGCCCAGTTTATTTTACCGCAATTAAAAAACTTGCATTAAATAGAAGGAGAATGTAGATTTATGGCTACACAGGACATTCGTGCAATTAATGAAAAAGTTAAGGAAGAAAGTGTATTCGTAGAAGAACTTTTAAATGAAATCGGCAAGGTAATCGTGGGGCAGAGATACATGCTGGAACGGCTCCTGATAGGTATCCTGAGTGACGGGCATGTTCTTATTGAAGGTGTTCCCGGTTTGGCAAAGACATTAGCAGTTAAAACTCTGTCAGACTGTATTCAGACAAAATTCCAGAGGTTACAGTTTACTCCCGACCTTTTACCTGCCGATTTGATAGGTACTATGATTTATAATCCACAGACCTGCGGCTTCAGCGTGAAGAAAGGTCCGATTTTTGCAAACCTGATACTCGCAGATGAAATCAACCGTGCCCCGGCAAAAGTTCAGAGTGCTTTACTTGAAGCAATGCAGGAACGCCAGATAACAATCGGCGAGCAGACATTTCATCTGGATAAACCTTTCCTGGTTTTAGCAACACAGAATCCTATTGAACAGGAGGGAACTTATCCTTTACCTGAAGCACAGATTGACAGGTTTATGTTAAAATTAAAAATTACATATCCCAATAGAGATGAAGAACGGGAGATTATGGAAAGGATGACTTCCGGTAAGGAAATTAAGGTTAAAAAAATAATTTCACCTGATGAGATTCTGCGGATAAGACAGGTGGTGAATGAAGTTTATATTGATGAGAAAATAAAAAATTATATACTGGATATAGTTTTTGCTACGAGGGAACCTGAAAAATATAAATTGGATGATTTAAAACCTATGATAGCCTACGGAGCATCACCCCGGGCGACTATATATTTGACCAATACGGCACGGGCACAGGCTTTTCTGCAGGGCAGGGGATACGTTACTCCGGAAGACATAAAATCAATAGGTTATGATGTTTTGAGACACAGAATAATCGTTACTTACGAAGCAGAAGCAGAAGAGATGACGAGCGAAAATATCATAGAGCAGATATTTAATCAGATAGAAGTTCCTTAAAGTATTTTACTATTCAATAAGTTCATAACATAGGAATTTCCTTTTTGATGGAATTAAGGCTTTAGCCTTTTATAAATTAGATAATCCTGCGGATAAAACCCTAAAGGGTGAATTCCTAAGTTCACTCCATAAAATGTGTCCTTCATAAAATATTTAAAATTATGATACCTAAAGAAGTTTTAAGACAAATACGCAGAATTGAGATAAAAACAGGTAAACTTGTAAATGATGTTTTTGCCGGTCAGTATGAAAGTGTGTTCAAGGGGCGAGGTATGGAGTTCAGCGAGGTCCGCGAATACCTTCCGGGAGACGATATAAGGTCAATTGACTGGAATGTAACAGCACGTTTTGGTCATCCCTATGTGAAGAAATTTGTTGAAGAGCGTGAATTAACCATTATGCTCCTCGTGGATATGAGTGCTTCCGGGAAATTTGGAACAAAAGACAGATTTAAGTCCGAAATATCGGCAGAGATAGCTGCTGTGCTGTCATTTTCTGCGTTAAAAAATAACGATAAAGTGGGATTGATTGTATTTACCGATAAAATAGAAATTTTTGTCCCGCCTAAAAAAACCCGTGCACATATTCTGCGTATTATCCGTGAAATTTTATATTTTAAACCAGAGCACAAAGATACTGATTTGACCTGCGGGCTGGAATATCTGAATGAAGTTATTAAACGCAAGTCAGTAGTTTTTTTAATTTCTGATTTTCTGGATAAAGGTTATGAAAAAGCACTGAAGATAACGAATAAACGGCATGATTTAGTTGCATTAGTTATTGATGACCCCAGGGAGAGAGAATTGCCTGACATGGGTTTGTTAGAATTAGAAGATAATGAGACAGGAGAAAATATTATAGTTGATACGAGCGATAAGAAATTCCGTGAAGAATATTGGAGACAGATAGAAGAAAGAATAAGACAGAGAGAAAAACTTTTTAAGACAATCAGGTTGGATAACATAAAAATTACTACAGGGCAGTCTTATGTGAAGCCGCTTGTTTCTTTCTTTGAACTACGTGCCAGGAGATTTAGATAATAAATCCCCCTGTGTCCCCCTTTATTAAAGGGGGAAAGAAGGGGGATTGGATGAATAACAGGGGGATATCATGAAAAAGTTTTTTCTTTATCTGTTACAGATAGTGATTGCAGTAATTATTGTGATGTTTCTTATTCCGAAACAGTTAAAGATTAATGTAGAAAACCAGAAAAAGTATGTCAATGCACTGATGGAGAAGGGACTCCATTTACAGGCAGTAAAGGAGTATCAAAAACTACTTGATGCCAGTAATTTAAGCAGGAGAGAAAGTGCTAACATATCTTATTTGATAGGCAACATATATATGGAAGACCTGAACGATTATGATGGTGCACTGACATCATATTTAAAAGTAAGAATTTTTGACCCTAAAAGTCCTCTGAATAGCGAGACTGACCAGAAAATAATAGAATGTCTTGAAAGGACAGGGCGGTCTTTTGCAGCACAGAAGGAGATGGATAAACTTACATTATTGAAAGAACCCAAGCCGGTATCCAGGGGTATGGTTGTGGCTAAGATAGGGAAAAGAGAGATTACTATAGAGGAACTGGAGAACCAGATTAATAAATTGCCTGCATATTTGCAGGAAATCTACAAAACTAAACCAAGACAGATGGAGTTTTTGAAGCAATATATATATACTGAACTATTGTATGATGGAGCAAAACGGAGAAACTACGACAGGGATAAAGACATTATTGAACAGGCATTCCAAATCAAGAGAAGTTTAATGGTACAGAAATTAATTGAGGAAGAAATAAAGGATAAGATCAAAGTCAGTGATTCCGAAGTGAAACTTTATTATGAATCGCATAAAAAAGAATTTGTTGAAAATGAGAAACAGAAGAGTCTGGAAGAAGTGAAAGATAAAATAATTAAAATTCTTGAATCAGAAAAAGCGAGAGAAGCAGAAAAAGAATTAATAGAGAGAATGCTGAAGGCAGAAAAAGTTGTTATTTATGAAAAATAACGGGGACGGAGGTGGTTATTTCTTAATGTTGCTTTGTAATTTATATTACAAAATTAATTACCTCCGTCCCCATTATCTGTTGTTGATGTTTTTAAGTCTGTTGTTTGCTGTTTATTTAGATGCGTCGGTTAATGTTAAAGCAACTGTTGATAAAAACAAAGTCACTATTGGCGATAAGATTAGATATACTATTGTCATTGAACACGATGCGGGTATTCAGGTCCAATTTCCTGAACTGGGTGGGAATTTAGGTGAATTTGAGATAAAAGATTATAAAATAATAGGTCCCAAAACAAAACTGTATTTCAGTCCATTGTGGTTTAAAAAAAAGGTTGTTACTGAATACAGGTATATTATAACTACTTTTACTACCGGTGAATTCAAGATACCAACCTCAACCATTACATATAGCGGGGATAATGGCGAAAATAAAGAAATCCAATCAGGTGAAATAACCGTTTTTGTTGAAAGTGTTAAACCGACAGACAGAGACAGGGATGATATAAGGGATATAAAACCGCCGGTTGGCATACCAAGAGGTTGGTTTTTCTATTTTTGTTTGATTTTTATTCCTTTATTATTAATTGGAAGTGGTTTAGGTTATCTATTATATAGACAAAAAAAAGAAGTGTCTTTTTTTGGTGAAGATAAAAAGAAACCCCTTCCGCCACATGAACTTGCTTACGAACGTCTGGAAAAATTAGAAGCGATGGGTTTAATTGAACAGGGTAAAATCAAGGAATACTACATCATTCTTTCGGAAATTGTCCGCAGGTATCTGGAGGATAGGTATAAAATTCCTGTTCTTGACCGTACCACAAACGAACTTTATCGTTATCTGCGCCAGGATACTGATATGGACAGGAAACACTGCAGTCTGCTAAAAGAATTTCTGGAAGAGTGTGACCTGGTGAAGTTTGCAAAATATGTCCCCGAAGAAGAAATTATAAAAGATGATACATCCACTGCAAGAAAGATAATTGATTTAACAAAGCCGTCTATATGAGATTTGCTAATCCCTCTTATTTATTATTTCTTTTGATAATTCCTGCTTTAGTGTGGTATTATTTGAAATTTAATAAACAGGAATCCTCCAGGATAAAGTTTTCTTCAATCCAGATAATTAAAAATATACCGTCAGGAGAACGGATAAAATTTCGTTATGTCCTTAAGATTTTAAGGTTTGTTTGTTTAACTTTATTAATACTCGCCTTAGCACGGCCACAGGCAGGACAGAAAGGCGAGGATATATTAACCAAAGGCATAGATATTATGCTGTGCCTGGATACTTCTACGAGTATGCGCGCTGAAGATTTTAAACCGCATAACAGATTATATGCTGCAAAACAAGCAGCAGAAGGGTTTGTTAAAAACAGGAAAAATGACCGCATAGGTGTCGTTGTGTTTAGTGCGTTGAGTTTTACCCAGTGTCCCCTTACTCTGGATTATGGCGCTGTCTTAGACTTTCTGGACAGTGTGGAAATAGGTATGACTCAGACAGACGGAACCGCCATAGGCACAGCAATTGCTACCTGCGTAAATAGATTGAAAGACGTTCCTGCCAAGAGTAAAGTGATAATCCTGCTGACGGACGGAAGAAACAACATGGGTGAAATTGACCCGTGGACTGCAGCACAGGCTGCGGGAGCGATGGATATTAAAATATATGCGATCGGTGCAGGTGTGCCGGGCGGGGCGATGTATCCGATTGATGACCCTGTCTTTGGAAAAAGATATGTGAAACTACCGGAAGATTTGGATGAAGAAACTCTTATAAAAATTGCTTCTCTGACCGGCGGACAATATTTTCGCGCAAAAAGCAGTGAGGGATTAAGAGAAATTTATAATAAAATTGATAAGATGGAAAAAACGGAAATAAAAATTAATGAATATACAAAATATACGGAGTTATTCCCGTACTTTATTTTACCGGCAGTTCTGCTATTTTTTACAGAGGTTATTTTAACAAACACATATTTTCGCAAGGTGCCATGATATGAGATTTGCATATCCGGGATACTTATTTTTGTTATTTTTTGTATTGTTTCTTGCAGGATTTTATATTTTCGTATTCCGCCAGAAAATGAAACTCCTGTCAATTTTTGGGGATTTAAAGTTAGTGGAAAAATTACTGAACCCGGAAGAGATAAAGCAACAAAAAGTTAAGTCCTTTTTATTGGTATTAGCGTTTCTGTTTCTTGTTCTCGGATTGAGCGGACCGCAGTTCGGTGCAAAAATGACAGAAATAAAGCGGCATGGAGTAGATGTTATTATTGCAATTGATTGTTCAGCAAGTATGCTCGCCGAAGATATGAAACCCAACAGGATAGAAAAAGCACAACGCGAACTGGTCGCTTTGATTGACCGTTTGGAAGGTGACCGCGTAGGTATTATTGCTTTTGCAGGGACAGCTTTTCTCCAGTGTCCGCTGACTCTTGACTATAATGCCGCTAAAATGTTTTTGAATATCATTGATACAAATTTAATCCCACAGCCAGGCACTGCAATAGGTTCAGCAATACGCCTTGCGATAAAGAGTTTCCCAAGAAGGGAACGGAAATATAAAGTACTGGTGCTTCTGACTGACGGCGAAGACCACAAAAGTGACCCCTTGGGAGCGGTTAATGAAGCAAAGAAGGAAGGTATAAGAATCTTTACCATAGGTTTTGGAAATCCGGACGGCGATCTCATACCTCTTAGAGATGCACAGGGCAATTTAGTTGATTACAAAAAAGATAAACAGGGTCAGACGGTTTTGAGTAAGATGGACGCAATGCTACTGCAAAAGATTGCTCTGGAAACAGGAGGAAAGTATTATCACTCTACAGGCGGAGAAATTGAACTTGACCGTATCCATGAGGAAATATCAGGTATGGAAAAGAAGGAACTTGGCTCACGACTTTTAAGCCTCTATGAAGATAGATTTCAATATTTTATTTTTATTGCTATAATTTTACTGATAGTAGAGTTTCTTTTACCCGAAAGAAAATTTTTTAAGGTTATTTGAAAAATACATTTTATTTCGTTCACTGAACGTTACAACAGGATAAATTCAGTGTTCACAAACGAGCCTCGCCGTGTTCTCCAAAGACATCCTATCGGGGAGCCCCGGCCACTCATTTGCTCGCATTTCTGAATTTATTTTTCCTGTTTTCACTTAGGTTCACTACACAAAATGTATTTTTCAATAACAATAAAATACATGATTAAATTACGAAAACCCATTATTATTTTAATTATTTTCTTAGTTTTTAATGAC
>MNXB01000016.1 GCA_001871125.1 Elusimicrobia bacterium CG1_02_37_114 | reverse complement strand
GTTTGGATTGAAAAGCAAACACTCTAAGTTTGACAGATGGTGCAGAAAGAGAGGGATTAAGCATATCAGAACTGCAATCCATAGCCCTACAACAACAGGCAAGATAGAGAGGTTTTTCCAGACTTTAGACAGGGAAATGAAATTCTGCAGGGATGCAGAACATTTCAGGATGAGGTATAATCACTTTAGGCCTCATATAAGTTTATTCAGAAAAACACCTTCTTCAGCTTATTTCAGAGGGTGACATATGTCAGTTGGCTATACAAGTTTATTAGCATGAAAATCCATATGTATTGAGGTGTTCTGCGTCGAGTAAAAACCATGATTCTCTTCCTTGAACATGACATCCTGAAGGCGTATTTGGTGAAAAGTAAAGATGATCTACTATTGATACACCCTCTTTCGCGTTAACTCCTGCATTTGATAATCTTATCAGATTTACTAGAGACTCAATTCCATTTTCATCTGCTCCACTCGATCCTTGAAGTCTATTAATAAATGAGGGTGCATCTGTATTGTTTACATATTTAGTTGAGTTTGAATTAAAATTGACATAATCTACAATGTCGTCTGCCTTATAAAATTTGTTTGAAAAGGCGCCGTTTGTAGACACTAAATATAATGGGTCGTCGAAAGTTTCTATTGGGATATAGGCTATTGTAACTTCTGTCTTGTTCCATAGTGCAAGTCCGTTTAAATCTTCCATCAAGAATTTTGTCGTCAATATCAATTTAATATTCCAAGGATCTTCTTGTTCGATTTCCAGAGTCGGTTTTGATAAAGTTATATTGGTGTTTATCTTATTTGCTTTTTCTCGTATTTTCGATTCTATCTCTTTGAAGGTTACACCAATCATTAAATCTTGGGGCTGTCCGTAAAGGGTACCATTAAAAAAACTTTCCTGCATGATCGCATTCACATCAGGAACATAATTTCCTGTTTCTGCTATTCTTCCCTCAATTAAAAATATTATTCTAAATCCCGATATATAGACTTGTCTTGGCATATCTTTCTCTATCGAAAAAAGGAAATTATTCATTGTTTCAATTCTTTTTTGTGTTGACTTTCTTTCATTTATCTGGGAATAGAATGTGAATGACAAAACGAAAAGAGTAATTATTAGTATTACTAATGCTGTGAAAAATATTCCTCTTTTATCTTTTATTAACGCCATGTTACTGCTTTGACTTCTGTTGACCATGCGTATGGAATTCCTTGAACTTCATTAATTTCTATTTCTAAATCCTGTTCTGTGAATTTTATGTCTACTTTATTATTCGAGTTTAAATCTAACTGACTCAGAAGTTTGAATACTGCAACTTGGAAGGCGTCGTTACCATTGTAATCTATTGCTATTTCTTTGTAATTGCATTGTTCTGAACCTTGATATGCGCCAGGTATTGGCGTAGTTATGACTGAATTATCTTCAAATTGTACTGTCCAAATGCATCCCTTTGCAGAAGGAAGTATTTCTGTAAATGAAGAAAAGCTTTTCAAAACTGTTGAGATTATTTTATTATATACTGAGCCTGCTGAAGAATTACTGGGCGATAGACCTGTCGTTATTTTTATAGTATTTGTATTATTTGTAATTTCTGGAGGAATATTCAATGAATAGGGGTCTCCTAATTCTATATAATTAAGTCCATAATCTGCCAAATGGTATATTTCAAAATCATTTATTTTTAAACTGTCTGTCCATTTTGGACCAGAATAAGAAATTCCAAGAGTTTCAAGTATTGTTGAATTATTTGGTATTGTAAATGTGCCTGAATAGGCATCATCAAATTGCTTTTCTGTAGTTATTATTAAACCGTAGGGTATTTCGTCTGAGGTATAATTAAATTCGATATATGAATCAGGATAAAGTACTGCTGATATGTTGCTTGAAGTTTCTAGAGTCTGTTCTGAATAAGTTGTTTCTAAAATATTATTAGCTATCTGTTTGTATATTTCTGCAAGTTCTTCTATGTTTGCAAAGTAATATGAACCATTTCCGCATGCAGCAATTGCTTCTAAGGTTGTTACATCCGCCTCACTTCCAAATCCTACCGCATTTACAGTGATTCCATAGTCTTTTGCGTCACATGCTGCCTGAATAGCATCCTGCTTTGCATCTCCTGTTCCTTGCTCTGAACATAATTGATTCGCTTGTCCGTCACTCATTACAACCATTGATTTGTAAATATTTTCTGTTTTACATATAGAAGAACAACCATCATTATTAATATTGTTGCCATCATCACATTGCTCTCCTTGATTAAGATAACCATCTCCGCAGATTCCTGTAGTGTCGCATGATAAGTATCCGTTGCATTGAGAATTACATTGTTTTCGCCCTTCAAAACCATTTTCAGAGCAAAATTCTAATTGACCATCACAAAGTTCTCCTATCTCAGTTAGCGAATTTCCGCATTTTGAAGGAGGTAATTGTGCCAATGCACTTATTTCACTGTCTCCTAATGCTTTTGAATAAATTCTGAAATCATCTATTCCTCCGTCGAAATTCCAAAGGGTAGTATAACTACTTCTTGTTTTGCCAATATATGGGTTAAGCAATGGAGGAATTGATTGGGCAGCGCCAGTGTCCTGATCCACTAAATTTCCATCTAAATATAACTGGGTTGCAGGAGAGCCATCATAGTTCCATATGGCTACAACATGATGCCATTGATTTAATGGAAGAGAAGATATACGATATGCTGAACCATCAAAACCTGTGTCTTTATAATCTTCCATCCAGAATCTAAGTCTTTTTGAATTATCAATATCAATAAAAAAATATTTGTTTGAAGTTGATGCATCAAATATTGTCTGCCTTCTATTTACAGCCGGTTTCATCCAAAAAGAGATTGTTCCAGAGCTAGAATCTATAACATCAGGCATTTCTATGTAATCTCCACTACTAAATTCTAAATAACTTCCTGAAATTCCAGACGAATACAACGGATTTCCGAATAGTGTACCATGGTTGTTGTTTCCAGATTGGTCATTTACATTGTTTTCGAGGTCATAATAAACAATAAGATCTGCTTTATTTTTTATTGTAGATACAAGATTTTTGACAGCTTTGTTTATTCCACAACAAATACAAGTATTTCCTGAAGCATCCCATTGATTAGCGATTATATTTTTAAGAGAATTTATATCCTGTGAGAGTTGATGAAAATCTGCATCATAAGCAAGCTTCTCATAACCTACCAATCCGACTTTATTGTTTGAATTGTTTAATAATATATCTAGAAAGAGATTATTTGCAGCTTTTGCCTGAGTAATTTTGCTTCCAGCCATACTTCCAGAGAGGTCCGTTACTGAAAATACATCTGCCCTTTTTGATATATTGCTGAAATAAGATATATTCTCCAAGCCTAATCTCAAAGGTATTGTCTTTCCCCATAAATTATCATAGTCTAAAATTGAAGATAACTCAGCATTTGAAAATGTGATAGTTTCTTCCTGATTTGTATAATTTCGATATATGGTTCTGTTTCCTATATTAAGAAAGGTTAATAGACCCTTTGTATCTAAATGAAGAGATACAAAAAGAGAGTTTGGTTTTTTAGGTATATAAAATCCGTCATAAATATTTATGAGCCCAGTTATACCTGGAAAATTATATCTAGCTGGCTTTTCATATTGAACTTCACTCTTATAATTTATTTTGATAAATCCCCCTGCAACATGAAGATTGGCGCCTCTTAATTCAAGAATATTATTTGCAGATGGCTGAATACCAATCGTTGAAAAATTGTATTGGCTTGGGGTGAATTCGGAAGGAGAAGGAGAAAATTTTCCTTTGAATATGTTATTTATATAGACTTCAAATTCGTTATTTATTGCCAACTCCATTGAAATTTCAGTAATATTCCCATCATATTTTACAGGAATTGAAATATTTCCATCACCAACATAACCTCCAAAATAGAAATATTGTTTTCTCACACTGCTCGAAATTAGGGCTCTTGCAGAAAACCCAGTTACATTTTGACCTTGTTGTATGCCACTTATTATTTGCCTTGTTGCATCAACTGTTTTTGCTTGTTCAAGGGGTATTGAACTTTTAGAAAAGATAAGTGTATTTTCATACCAAAGAGCAATATTCTCTTTCGTGTCTAGCTCTGATAGTGCAGCCTCTGCTACTGATTTTGCTAATTCAACATCTGTAACATAGAATTCTCCTATTTGCTCGAGAATTGTTTTTTCTGGGTCCTTTATTGTGCCATCGTTTACTAAAGATTGGATGTATGGTTCATTAATCTCCCCAATCTTTAATGAAGATAATGTTGTTATGATGTCATAATGTATTTCTGTCTGACTTTTAGTATATCTGCTGACAGGAAATGCAACTAAAATAACAACTACGATTATAGACAAGGCTATAAGTGCATCAGTGCTGAAAAAAATCCCTTTTTTTATATTTCCCATAAGAATATATGTACCTCTACTGGTTTTTCTTTATAGATGGTTAATCTACTAATCTTAATTAAATTTTTTGGATTTTTTGTTTGTTGTCCTATTTTATCTATAACTTCGCCTTGAATAGTAATTTGGTCAGAAAAAGTTATGTAATAGTTATATCTTGTTTTTAGGAGTGTTTTTGTTTTCCCGTAGTCTTGCTCTGAAAGATAATAAAACCTTTCAAGTTTGGTTTCATTTATTCGATTATTTGATAGAAGTCCTATTTTCGTAACTGTATCTTCAGTCCAGTCTAGAGGATAGCCCTCAGAAATTAAATTGTCTGCAATCAAACTTCCTTGATAGAACAAAGCTTCAAGTTTCTCATCTGTTTCCGTTGAGGCGTTTAAACTATATAGATAGAATATTAATATCCCTGATATGAATATTATTGATGCAATCATCAAATCAAATCCCCAAGCCTGGCCTCTTTTGAATATCATCTCTTTTTAATAAAGAGAAATCTAACTATTTAATCCTTCCGCAAGAAATCCTTGGCTTTCAAGCCAATGAATGAATTGCGGTAATTATTTCTACTAAAATAAATATAAAACAGGGAGCAGCAACTTGCTCTCCCTGAACAACATTTGTAGTGGTAGCTTTCTCTCATAAATAAACTTTGTGGAGTGCGACAACGCACTTCGCGCGGAGGTAAAATGGAAATACAGGTTTTGATTAGCGAGAGCTATGCGGAAAAGTATGAAAGGAGGAGCCACAGCGTCGGAATATCTATGTGGCACTTTGAATGGTGCACAAAATACAGGTACAAAATGTTTGGCAAGGAAGAGCAGAAGAATTTGTTAAC
>MNXB01000096.1 GCA_001871125.1 Elusimicrobia bacterium CG1_02_37_114 | reverse complement strand
ATGAGTATCCGCTCAAATTTCAAAAAAGGTTTTTCATAAAAGACAACATAGTCAATATCCCTGTCCTCAATTCCTGCCTTATTAACACAGAAATCAAGAGACTTGCCCGGAAAACCGTAATCATGTTTCTTCCTGCTGAATCTCTCTTCTTCAGCAGCAGCAACAAGTTGGTTATCTTTCAATAACACACACGCAGAATCGTGATAATAACACGAAATACCCAGTATGTGCATTTAAAACTGCCTCCTCAAACTTTCAAAATCGCTCTTCAGGGGTTTTTTATCCAACCAATTTGAGCCCGTTGTTTTCTTTATCCTCAATGGGTCTGAAAACAATCTTACAGCAATACCATAAGGTAGCACTGCTGTAAAGTATAGTACTGTCAATAACAGTCGAGCCTGAAAATCCCCTATTTTCCGGGCGATTATTTTCCATTTATTCCATGCTTTTTTCAACACACTCATAGACACCTATTTTATGTTTTTATAAATAGATACAGTCAAATCAGCTGGGCTGAGAACATTATGGAATTGAAATGGACCAAGTTTTATCTCATGTTTAAAATGTTTAATTAACTTATAAAAATTAGCAAAATCTTTTGTGGGCACAAGTTTCTTTGTAATTATCATTTCCGGAGTTTCGCCAATAACAAAATATTCCGGTAATTCATCAACCCGAGAAAATGATTCTATGGGTTCAAAATTACTTATTATCCTGTAATCTGTAAATCTAAAAGGCGGGTCAATATCAACATGCGGGGTATATTTCAATATTCCGATTGAAGAGTCCTTTGGTATATTTTCATTTATCCACTTTCCCGCCTTAACACTCTCTGACTGTTTTTCATTATCACGAGATAACCATACAATATAACTTATACGTAAAGAGACCGTATAAATGATAACAATGCTGACTAAGATCAGCACGGCAGGTTTTCCAAATTTTCCAACTCTTTTATAAATATCCACTATACTTCGTGCAGGAAATATCAGCAATAGCAACAGAAGTGGCAGATAATATCTCATATAACCTGCGTATTGTCCCTGGTATCCTGTAGCAAAGGCAATAAAGATAAGCAGAGGCAATAAAAATGACAGAAGCATAATGTCGCATTTTTCTTTCTTAATAAAGGCATAAATTATACTTGCAAACAAAATAATCCACAAAAGACTGCCCAGGCTTTCTCTCAGGGGTATATATAAAAAATTCCATGGTGTCAAAACAAAACTATGGTGACCTCCTATCCATTTCATTTCATATATAAACTCTTGAAATGAAACAAATAAATAAGGATTCGTTATTATAAAAACAAGTAATGAAATTATGAACACATAAATGGTCTGTCTGGTTATTGTAAATAAATTATTCAATTGTCTGCCGGGAATACTTCTAAAAAAAAGCACCACTGGAAGAAAACACAGATATACCCAGGTATTAAATGCGGCGCTGGCAGCCAAGCCCAGTGCTATTCCCGAATATAAATAATACTTTCTTTTGTCTGACATATATATCTTTATCATGAAATAAATACTTAACAGGGACCAGAATGAAGCATAACTGTGCTGTTTCATCACATTTGCTTCAATAAAAGTCATTGGTATTATAGCTGAAAATAAAGCTGATACCAATGCGGTATTTTTATCATAAAGTTTTCTCGCTATCAGATAGATAATTAACACAAGAAATGCAGTTGAAATCCCCGAAATCATCCGTCCCAGAATATAAAATTTTGCCATTTCTTCCGGATGGGTATGATAAAATGTAAGGTCAGGAGTAATATTTAAGTAACCCACTTTATCTGCCAGGTAAAACCATCCTGCCAGGAGATAGACATAACTGCCGCCAGGAATAAAAAAATGGGGGTTGAAATCTAACTTTTTCGGTCTCATCTTGGCGATGGCTGACAGCATATTCTGTTCGTCCCCCTGTTTACTGCGAACTAAATATGAATTTATAGCATGAAGAATCTCTTTGGGTATGATTTTATTAGATTTCAACATAATCGTTCCGTTTTTTCTGCCCGGGGTAGAACGGTTAACCATTTCCTTATAACTCATGCCTTTTTCTCTCAACATCCCGGCATACGCTGCTGTGTTTTGACCAGTTTTTACATATATTTCATTTCTCGTATCCGCCAGTATTTTATAAAATTGCCCGGTCTTCAGTTTATCGCCAAGCGCCAACTCAGTCCGACAGTAATTAGGAACCCCCCATCTAATCCCGAGCAGATTAATGACGAATGAAACGATAACTATTGAAAGAATTATTCCATGTTCTTTCAGTAATTTATTATACACAACTATCTACCCCACTACAAAATTTACTCATTGCATATTGAAAATTGGCAGTGCCTTCCTGTACCTCTTTATATCCTCCCAGTTTCTAATTGCAGCAATTCTTCTGAGAATATATCCGGGTCGCTTGTAAAATTTCCGATAAGCTGTTTTCTGCATGATTTGAATCTTTTCCAACCCTATTTCTTTGTTTATATACGATGGGACTGAACCCGTAATTAAATATTTAGAAAAATCGGATTCAAGCGCATTTTCTTTCACTGCTATTTCAAAAAGTTCTGTGCCTGGATATGCCTGCGGAAGATAAAAAGTTGCATAATCAATTTTGGGATTTAATGAAAAATTTATAGTATCTTCTACTGTAGATTGTGTTTCTCCAGGAAATCCCAGTATGAAAAACGCTCTGACTTCCATACCATACTTTTTCACCAAAGATATTGCCTCATTGGCTTGTCTTACTGTAAATTGCTTATGGATGCTTTTAAGTATACTGTCGTTGCCGCTTTCTATTCCAAAATCCACTTCCCAGCACCCTGCTTTTTTCATCGCTTTAAGCATTCTTTCGGTTATCATATTTACACGGCCATTACAACTCCAGGTTAAATCATACTTTTCTAATTTTAAGCAAAGATTCAAAACCCTATTTTCATCCATTGTAAAAACATCGTCCCAGAAACGAATCTCTTTTGTACCATATTTTTTTACTAATTGGTCAACCTCTTCCATAATATTTTCTATGGAGCGCTTCCTGACCGAGTGCCCAAAGGCTCCCCTATCACAAAAAATACATGAATATGGACATCCACGAGTAGTTATTACAGACCTAATAGGTATCCGCTTATAACTTGATGGGGTGCGAGAATATTTTGATAACGGGAATAGACCCAATGCAGGGAAAGGAATAGTATCAATATTTTTAATTAAATCTCTTGACGGATTCTGTTTTATAGTCCCATCAGGTCTTTTGCAAACAGTGCCGGGTAAATCACACACTGTTCTGTTTTTCTCAATATTTTGCACAATTTCTAAAAGTGTAACCTCTCCCTCTCCATACACTGCTATATCAAAATTACCTGATTGTTCAAAAAGTTCACTAACTCTATTTATCTTTGTCATAGCATTTATATGAGGGCCACCGACAATTATGTAACTTTTGGGATATATTTTGCGAACTATTTCAAGGTTTTTTATTACTGTTTTCCAATCAGGCGTATTAGTAGTTATACAGATAACATCGTAATGTTTCCTGCTAAGATAAATCTCAAGACTTTTAAGGTCTAAACCTTCGGCGAGAGCATCCAGTACTTCTACTTCAAATCCATTCTTAACTAATACAGCGGCTAAATATGCTAAACCCAAATGTTCTGATACTGTAAATACTTCGTCAATGGCTTTTATGGCAGCATCTGTTTCGTGTTTGGTTGGTGTTAGAAATAATATTTTCATTTAGATATCTCTTAAAAGCCTGAACAGAAAAATATATCCATTCTTTGTTAGAAGTTTGGTTTTTCCCCATTTCCTTCGGTATTCATGACTTGGAACTTCAACTATACGATAACCTTTTTTCAAACATTTTTGAACCATTTCCTGTTCTATATCAAACCATTCAGCATTCAATCCAAGTTTTTTAGCAACAGATGTTTTTATCGCTCTAAACCCATTCTCAATATCACTTAAATTTGTTTTCCAGCGTAAGTTTATTATCAGGGTTATAAATGCACTACCGACTTGTCGAATAAAACTATCTATAGTCAATTCATATTCATCGCTTCCGCCGTACATCCTGGAACCTATCACCATGTCAGACTTGTTCTCTAAAATAGGGAGAACCAATTTAGGAATATCTTCGGGTGCATGGGAACCATCTGCATCAATAAAAACTATAATGTCATTTCTAACATGTTCAATACCACATCTTATGCCACTTCCCTTACCATGTCCATCATCCTGAATAACTTTGACCCCCATCCCCTTAGCAATTTCATAAGTGCCGTCAGTAGAGTGACCATCAATGATAATAACTTCATTTCCATATTTTTTGACTTCTTCTATAAGATGCGCTATTCCATCAGATTCGTTTTTGCAGGGAATAATGATACTCGTGACATCTCTCACTTTTTGTTTTATACTTTCTGTGCCAAAATCCATAATCCTCCCCCTGATTCGGGATTTGCAGAGACAATTTCTTTAAAAGTTTTCTCCAAAATCCTACAGTGTAGATTTCTTGGTAGTATTGTCCTTTTGCCAAATAAAAATAAATTAAGTAGCATAAATGGGCGAAAGATACCAATAAGATCATATATATGCATAGCCCTTGCCGGCATAAAATATTCATACCTGACAATTTTGAAACTCTTTGATTGCAAGAGCTCTTGCCAGCGTGATATATCCCAACAATGAATTTGCCTTCCTGTTTTATTTATAAAATTAATGTATTTCTCTGCAAGGACATTAAATCCAAGATTGCGAAACACTGTGGTACCCATTAAGAATTCATTATAGTTCTTACTTGGAACTGTAAATATGAATTTCCCACCAGGTTTGACTACTCGCCAAACTTCAGTTATTACACCTTCAATGTTTGGAATGTGTTCTAACACACAATTGCTTACTACGGTGCTGTAAATATTGTCTTCAAACGGAAGGTTTTCAGCATTCGCTATATAAAGATGTTCGTATTTATTCAGTTTTGATGTCTTTTTTATTGCTGAATTTGAAATGTCTATCCCTGTATGTATCATCCCGGCAGTTATGCTGTCTGCAAATATCCCGTCTCCACAGCCCAAATCTAATATCGGATGAATAATCTCTGTGGTATATTTTTTATAAAGATAATCCTCGCATGCTCTCCATAAAGCCATTGATACAGGCATGGATTTTACAAATCTAACCGGGCTTAAATTATCCATTTGTATTTTTCTATAATGAATACTCTTAAAAGATATTATTAAAATATTATATACTTTATTTCCCAAAAAGTCAATTTATAATGCTGTTAATCTGTTTCATAGTTGACAATCCTTTACTGTG
>MNXB01000097.1 GCA_001871125.1 Elusimicrobia bacterium CG1_02_37_114 | reverse complement strand
GCTTCTTCTATATCCTTTATGAATTGCAAGGGTAAATCCGGGTTATCCTCTGAGATTAAGGCAAGCTCAATGAACCGTTCAATTAGATTACTAATGCTCCGATGCTCCATTTTGGCTCTTATTTGAACTTTATGCCTGATTTGATCAGGCAACCTGATGCTCGTTATGGTATTACTCATGGTTGCGCTCTCCTTTTTTGTCGTTTACAATGTATTACATCCTAATACATTATAATACAGATATTGATATTTGTCAAGAGTTTTTTAAAGAAATCTGGATACAGAAGCCAACCTTAATCCGGACTTTTATCCTGATGTGTTTATCATAGGTGGAATTGTGTATTTTACTGTTTTATGATGGCCTGTCCTGATAATTACGCCCGATTTAATAAGAGGTTTTAAAACATAATGTGCTCCCGGGATTGTTGTTTTAATTGCTCTGGCTATGTCACTAATACCCATTATTCTATGTTCCTGTATGACCCGCAGAAGTTTTTCCTGTTTTAAAGTAAGCGAAATTTGTGTGTTTGTGGTTATACCGGTTGATAGTATCCGTTTATAGAGGCGTTCAAGAGTTGCTAATATTGTTTCAGACATGAATTCTAACCATGCACTAAGAGGGTATTTTTCTACCTGCACCCTTTGGAGGTTTTTGATGTAGAAATTCCTGTTTTCAAGTAAGACCTCATCAAGCGAGAAAACATGCAGTGTATCAAAGCCCCTGCGGTATAATTCCCATGTTGCAAGCGCTCTCGCGCACCTGCCATTGCCGTCACGGAAGGGATGTATATTAACAAATTGAAGGTGAATAAGTGAAGATGAAAAAACAGCAGGGATATCCTTTGACCTGCCATTCAGCCAATCGACGAATTCTTTCATCAAACCCGAAACTTTCCGCCAGTTAGGAGCCGAATATATACCCGCCCTTACATCTACTTTCCTATATTCACCGATGAACCCACCGTCAACAGCTCCCGCAGCTATAATAGCGTGAAGGCGTTTAATATCTTTTTCAGATATGATAGATTTTTTTTCATTTTTGGTTATCCATCTAATTGCATCGATGTAATTTTTAGCCATTCGGATGTGCTTCTCGGGATAACCCAAAACTTGCTTGCCTTCAAACAAGGTCTCTACTGCTTCAAGAGAGAGCGTGCAGCCCTCTATTGCAGTAGAACCGTGTGCAGATTGGACTACGGCATCTCGCACCAATGATGGGATCCATGGAAGCCTGATGCTTGATTCCTGGATTTTTGAACGAAGTTCGGTAATCTTTTCCAGTAATCCCAGCGTCCTGTTGTTGACTTTGAAGTCTGGATGCCACATAATTATCGCTCCCAATCTTGCATAAAGTTTACATAAAGTTTTGCATAAAGTCAAGTTCGTATTGGTAATTCTGGTTAAAACTCATGTTGCAGTTAAGCCGTTGTAAGTCATTCTGACCCGAATTCGGGGAAGAATCTCAATCATTTGTGGAATACCCTACATTAATTTCAAATATTTGCAGCAACCTTGATAAATAGGTATAATTGTTTAATGAAAAAATACCTTTTTGATAAGCCATTAAGAGAAGGTTTTATTAAATCTCGCCCCAACCGTTTCGTGATGCAAGTAGTGGTCAACGGAAAGATTGTTCGTTGTTTTTGTCCATGCTCTACCAGAATTGGTAGTTTAAAATTTGAAAACATACCATGTCTTTTGTCGGCTAATAAAAATAACGGCACCCAGTACACAGTTGAAGCAATATCATTGAATCCCCTGTCCGCTAAAAGAAGAAGTTGGATAGGAATAAATCAAACAAAAATTAATTCCTACAGAGAGCATTTTTTCCGTAACCGGCAGTTAAACAGAATCTTGAGTAAAATAACCAGTGTAAAGAGAGAATATCCGCTTAGTAGAACAAGGATTGATTTACTTGTTGATTCTACGCTCATAGAAATAAAAACACCTTTAACCAGCTTGTCCTATAAAAATAAGCTGAGCCGGGATGCTGCATTTAATTCCTATCACAGAACAGTTAAGCACTATAAAGTGCTTTTTAACAATGTAGGTAATTTAAAAAGGGCAATTGTCCTTCACTGTTTTATGTATGATGCAAATATTTACAAAGATATTTTATCGAATATAAAAAACCAAAGAATGCGCAATATAATAATTAGAGCAACTAACAGTGGGGTTGAAAATTGGCAGGTTAATCTTAAAATAGATGTAAAAGGCGTAAGGCTTAACCTGAAAAAAGCGTGAAAAACGCATTTTTTGAATTTAATTTCTCTTGATTTTATGACTGAAAAAATATATAATCTTCATACAAAGTCCTTTGTTTCACAAACCTCACTTTTAGTTAGGTTAATGAAATATGCCCAAAGGTATCAAAAATATTCAATTTTCCTTCTCAAAAAACAACTTAACACACTATGGTGGACTATTCCTAATTTACAAATTTTGCAAAAAATTAAATCTCAAGTGGTATCTTCAAAACTATGTGAAATTTCGCCAAAGAAATCAAGAATATCAAACAGCAGAATTTATTTTAATTTTGATTTACATAATAATTGCTGGGATAGGACGAATAGAAAATGCGAAGCATCTTGGATACAATGGAGTAATCAAAAAAATTCTTGGAATAAAAAAATTTCCACATTCCACAGCAATAAGACGCTTTCTATACCGTCTTACTCCACAGGCAATCCAGCAAATAGTGAAAGTTCACAATATAATACAGAGGAAAATATTTTGTATCTTACATCCCAAAACGAGTATAACACTTGATATAGACGGAACAGTATTAACGGTTTTTGGCAAACAGCAGAGAACAAAAGTTGGATTTAATCCCAAGAGAAGAGGAGCAAGGAGTTATTTGGCGATGTTGTGTTTTGAGTCAGATAGAGAATTCTGGTATGGTAGTTTAGAGTCCGGAAATACCTCGCAAGTGACAGTCGCACCACAGATCATTAAAGAATGTTTGGAGAAATTACCATATCCTATTTATCGTGTTAGAATTCGTGGTGATAAGATTTTTTACAGTCATAAATTCATAGAAGATTACCTTGAACAGGAAAATATCTACTATACGATAGAAGCAGATACAGAGGGAAGTGGAATACAATCAAAAACAGAACAAGCAAAATATTGTCATTACAAAGGAGATTGGGAAGTAGCAGAATTCAGATTTCAACCGACTAACTGGGAAAAGTCACATCGTTTTGTAGTCCAACGACGACCAATACCAGAAGATCCAGATGAACGTTCGCAATTAAAACTATTTGAGATGAACAACTATGGTTATCGTGTAGTGGTGACTAATCTCAGACTCAAACCCAGACATATCTGGAACTTTCACTCAAAGAGAGCTTTGGGTGCTGAACAAAATATCAAAGAACTAAAATTAAATTATCCATTAGCCAAAATACCTACAAAAAGTTATACAGCAAACATCACATATTTTCAAATACTTCTATTCGCATTTAATATTATCAACTGGTTCAAATGGTTATGCTTACCAGAAAAATATCATTACAAAACTTTACAAACTATCAGAGAACGATTGATAGTAATACCAGCAGAATTAACCAGACCCGGGAATAAAAACAGATTAGAATTTCCTGCTGCTTATCCATACAAAGAACTATTTAATCAGGCAATAAAGAATATTAACAAAATGAAACAAATATGAAATATTCAAAAATTTGCAAGGAATTTAAAAATTTCAAAGAACGTTTATCGTCTGAACTGGATTCAAAAAATGCGTTTTTCACGCTTTTTTCAGGTTAAAAAATACTTCAAGTTGCGGAATAATATATTTCTGCAACAGCATTAATTTCAAAACCTATTGACAACTGTATATTTGTACAGTATAATATATGTAACCTAAAACGAGATAGGGGTAATAGAAACATGAGGCAGGTTGACCTTACTAGAAGACAAAAGGAAATATATGATTATATTGTACGAGATATCAAGACTAAAGGATTCCCTCCTACCATAGCTGAAATCCGTAAAGAATTTTATTTTAAATCCCCTACAGCAGTTAGTGATCATCTCTCAGCGATAGCAAGAAAAGGTTACATTAAACGACACTCCTATACTTCACGCGGAATAAAGCTCGTAAAAAGTTCTGGTAATGGGAAGGATATAGTTCAAATTCCTGTAGTGGGAACAATTGCTGCAGGAGAACCGATTCAAACCCTGGAAGAAATCCAAGAGACAATTTCAATTCCGAAAGATGAATTAGGTAATACAGGCATACATTATGCTTTGCGTGTTCAAGGTAATAGTATGATAGATGAAGGTATTTTTGATGGAGATGTTGTCATTATACGAAAACAAGAGACTGCCGATAATGGGCAATCCGTTGTGGCTATTATTGATGGTGACAGCGCTACACTAAAAAAACTCTATCATGAAAAAAACAAAATAAGATTGCAGCCAGCAAATCCTTTATTTTTGCCTTTTTATCCAAAAGAAATCGAAATACGAGGTATTGTTGTAAAAATAATACGCAACTCAGAACAAATAACAGAAAAAGATGATACTCCCCAATCTAAGTTTAAGAGACACATTGATTATTCTTGGGATTATTCGGGTGAAAAAACAAAATCATTTACACATGGTTTACATACTTATCCTGCTATGTTCATTCCACAAGTGGCAAGACGCCTTTTACAGAAGTATAGTAAAAAAGGTGATACAATATGTGATATATTTTGCGGTTCTGGCACTGCCCTTGTTGAAAGTAAAGTATTAAGTAGAAATGCTTATGGAATAGACCTGAATCCCTTAGCCATATTTTTGGCAAAGGTGAAAACAATAGCGTTGAATCCTTCATTATTAAACAACAGATACTTTCAACTCCTGAATAGGATTGAGAAAATAAAAGATGAAAGTATAAAGAAGCCAGATTTTTTTAATGTAGATTTTTGGTTTAAAAAAGATGTAGCAATCAAGTTAGCCAAGATAAAAAAAGCCATCAATGAAATTGAACAAGAAAGCCAGAAGAATTTTTTTCTAGTAGCCTTTAGTGAAACAGTCCGACTAAGCTCTAATACCAAAAACGGTGAGTTTAAGCTTGTAAAAATTCACGAAGAGAAATTAAAGGACTACAGTCCAGATGTGCTGGGCATTTTCAAGAAAAAAGTCG
>MNXB01000002.1 GCA_001871125.1 Elusimicrobia bacterium CG1_02_37_114 | reverse complement strand
ACCAGAAATGTTGTGAGAAAATAATGTTTCCATCCTGTGGTTGAATATTGTCCCAACAAAAATGATGACCTCCCCCCGCCCAACCGGATAAGTGTTCTCTTTAAGCCTTCAAAATAAAGTCCTTGAGAGGAAAACTGATAAACAACTGAAATTACCAGAATTAAAACCACAACAAAGATTGTAAAATGTAAAAACAGTTTTCCATTACTGACTCTGATTTTTTTTGTAATAAAAGATAAAACCAGTGTCAACCCGAGTATTCCGAAAAGAACAATAGCAGAAAATTTAGTACATAATGCTAAACCACAACATATGCCTGCAAGAACCGCATTTTTTCTGCTGGATTGATTCATCCAGTGCCAGAAAGTATAAATGGTTAGAAAATAAAATCCTGTCAGCATTAAATCAGTCGTAACTAATGTACCATGAGCTAGCATATCGGGTGAAAAAACATACAGTGCCAGTGCAAATAATCCTGGAATAACGCCGTAAAGTTCTTTAGCCCATCTATAGACCATAAATCCCAAAAGGGATGAACATATGAGTATCATTAAACGTCCTGAGTTCAGCATCTTCTCTGCCGAAACCCTGTTGCGATACAGGAACCAGTCAGCAAAGACATACTGCTCGTACTTTTCCCAGGATGGATGCTGGGTCTCTAATTTTGGACTGTAAAACAACAATGGTATTGCTGAAAACATTTCGGCTAACGGAGGATGGTCGTAGATGTTCAGATAATATTTACCTGTTTTCAGATATGAATAACCACTGGTAAGGTGTAGCGGTTCATCATAAGTAGGGGATAGGTTTTTTATTGTATTCAACCCAAGAATAAAATGTATAACCAACAGTCCAATGACAATTATGATTTTTTTCATAAAAACATGCGGTCAGGTATTGCCTGCCCGTCCGCAGGCGGGACATTAGAGTTTATAGGGTCAGGTCTTGCTGACCCTTATTTTTTTTGTTTTGCAAGGTTGAGATAATATTGGGCTTCCCTGTAATGCGGGTCAATAGATAAAGCATTTTGTAATTCTATTATTACTTTTTCCCACTCACCTTGTTTCCAGTATATTACTGATTTATTAAAGTATGCCTTTGCGAAGTCTGGTTTAACGTTTATTGCCTTACTGTAACACGCCAATGCTTCATTGTCCTTGCCAAGGCGTTCCTCCACCACACCTAAATTCAGATATGTCTCTGCAAAATCGTTTTTTATGCCACTGACAACATCAGGCATTGTATTATATTGTTTAGCTAAAATCAAAGTGTATTTATGAAGTTTTACTGCCAATATGTAATATTTTTCAGCTTCCTTAAAATCACCGGTTGTAAAGTAAATGAAACCCAGGTGGTTGGCAGATATAGGAAAATTGCTTTTAAAAGCCAGAGCGTTCCTGAATGATTTTATTGCACAATCATAGTTATTGTTGACCATACAATAATACCCTAATTTATGATATGCCTTAGCGTATTCTTCAATCAAATCAGGCGTAAAAAATTCTTTATATGCATCATAATCAAATCTACCGCGGTAATGATAAATATTATTAATTAATTTATTTTCCCCCTTTACCGAAGGGGGATACGGGGGATTTTCATTGGTTATCTTTGATACCAACCCGCATAACAGAAAATTGTATCCCGGCAGATTATTTATTTCAACATCACCCGACACATATACCTGTCTGTTATTTCTTGATAAAAATTCCTGCCAGTTTTCAGTCGTGTCTAAACGGGTAAGATATATTTCACTATTTGCCTTTTGAAACCATTTTGAGCCGGCTAATCCCTGTGCAATGATTGATATATCTTTCCTTTTGTTCTTAACTTTCTGTTCATACCACATTGAAAACAACTGGACGTCTTCTTTTAATACAACTATAGAGTCTTTTTCCATAGATTTTGATACATTGTTGGCATAATCGTATGCAAAGAAATTTGTCCTTTTATTAAGGTCATTATAATTAGATTGAAGATTTACTAAAATAAGTCCAATCACTATTACATAACCTGAATATCTATATTTTCCTGCAACTATAATTAGCCCGATAACTATCCAGATAAAAAATATCACATTCGGTAGAAGAAAGTGTGCTTCAAGAACTGCTAATGCATGTGTATTCGGCGGCATATTGCCTAAATAAATGAATAATGGACCTGAACAGATGAACCACAGCAGGGTTGTAATAAAAAACATCCTGTTATTACGCCATAGAAAAACCAACCCTATTATACCCAGAATAGGTCCTATGTATGCGAATCCTTCAAACAGATGCCTGAAATAAAATAACATATCCGGAATAAAATTTTCACCTTTAGCATATCCCGCAGATATAAGGTCTAATGTCCCGCCGTGCGTTTTACGCGTCAGGGTTGACCATAAATTGTTTAAATTGGCGGTGTGGTTCCAGTCAATTACTGGAGATTGTGCCGAACGGATTGGCAGGTAAAGGTAAATAGAAAGACCCAGTAAGAAAAAAATCAGCAGGGTGACATTAATTTTATTAGCAGGGCGGGTCTTCCAGAATAAATAAATAAATCCGGGTGCAAGAAGCAATAAATCCATTCTATTGCCGAGTGAAAGGCCATATAAGAATGCGAAAACATACCGTGTTGACGGTTTTTTATTTAAAACATAGAGAAATGACAGATATATGAGAAGAACAGAAAAAAATGTATTGAGAGTATACATCTCTGAAACTAATGATAAATACCACTGGAGATATGAAAAGGCAAATATCACCGCGCTGAAGATAAGAAGACTTTTGGGTATTAAGGCAGAGAGATTGCCACCCCGCATTCGGGTCTCATTGACCTTAGTTATAATCCTAAAAAGAATTATTGCTGTCAGTACACTGAATATACCGGACATTAAATTAAGTCTATAGGCCACATTCCCAAACGGAATAAGTAAAACAAAAATTTTACCAATCAAAGTATAAAGTGGATAGCCGGGCGGATGTGCTACACTCAGGGTGTGTATCACCGTCGCCATTTCGCCCGCATCGCGATACGGTGCTATTGTAGGAAACATTGTGTATAAATAGACCTGAAATATTAACAGGGACGCTACTTGAAATTTGCTACTTTTAGTGTCCTCGTTTTTCACTGGTTTCCTCCGTCCCATTTTTTCTTTTTCCTTTAACTATTGCAAGAAATTTTTTTGCTTCCTGGTGTTCAGGGTTATATGTCAAAACCTTCTCAAAACATTCTGTGACCTTATCCCATTTTTTCAGTTTCCAGTAAACCACACCTAAATTGAAATATGCTTCTGTATAATCAGGTTTTATTTCTATTGCTTTCCTGTAACAATTTATTGCTTCTGAGTTTCTGCCCTGCCTTTCATAAACTACACCCAGGTTAGACAAGGCTTCTAACCAGGAGGGGTTTATTTCCAATGCTTCATTATACATTTTTTCTGCTTTATCCAGATAACCTTTCTGGAAATACCAGTACGCCACTCTTAGTCTCCAGTCCTTTTTACCATAATATATATTAGCATATTCTAACATTTTTTCTGCTTTTTCTATGCTGTTATGTTCATAAAAATATTCGCTCATCAACTGGAAATAACTGTTGTATAAATTTACTGCACGGATATCCGATTCCACAGGTTTCCTTAGACTATAAATTTCATCCCATGGGATGAAATCCCATGGGTAAAGATTGGTTAAGCGGTCTATTGGTTTGGCAATATAAACCAAGCCTAAATTAATTTTCGGTATGTTAACCTGTTCAGGTAAAAATGTTGCATAATATACAGGTTTTTCCACTCTATTTATAATTCCTTTTTCCACCTGTTCCCTGATTCGCAGTCTTGGTGGACCCCATATTCTATAATAATTATCACCATAGATACTTTTTGACACAGCAGCATTACAGTCTATGAATTCTATGTCCTGCCGTCTTTTTTCTGCATACAGGAGATATGAAAGAACAAATTCCATTTCATCAGCTCTGTCAGAAAATAGCAAAGAATTTTCCGGCAAACTTCTAAGAATATTTTTTGCATAATCATAGAATACAAACTGGTGCCGATAATATAAAGCGTCATAATTTCTTATTAATAAAACAAATGGTATTATTAAACTCAAATAAGATATATATTTGTTCTTTGAGTAAATCCAGAATATGCCCAACCCCAGGATTATAACCCAAAAAACAAGTGGTAAATATAAAAATCGTCTGAGAAGTTCCATCGTCCCACTGTCTAATTTAACATTCGCCAAAAGAATAAACCCCGGACCTGTCCAAAGCAACGATATTATTAGAATTATCATTTTTTGCTTGAATTGTTTTTTTGAAAAACCATATAACATACCGGCTATTCCTATAAGAAATCCCGCAAGTGTAACATTTGATATTATACTATTAACAAAAAAAATGAGTTTATCTAAGAAAATTTGCCAATTAAGCGGTGGAGCACCCCCCTGTGCCAGATTTAGACTACCGTAACGCAACCTTGCAATAACCTGCCAGAACCTTTTCAGTGTTTGCGGGTCTTCCCAGTCATACAGGGGCTGATTGAGAGACCTTATGGGTAAATACAGCAGTATTAACAAGCCTAATACAAAGAATCCTGTCACATACAACCAGTTTTTTGTATAGATTTGGTTTTTTTGTAAATATAAATAATAACCCATTGAGAATATAAGAAATAACAGGTTATAATGTGAAATTACACCCAGCGGGAATAATAAACACAATAGATAGAAATATTTCCCCTCACATTTATCCTCTCCCCTTGCCTGTCCTGAGCGAAGCCGAAGGAAGGGAGAGGCGACCGAAGGTCGGGTGAGGGGAACTTGGTTTAAAATTATGAAAGTAATTATTGACGCAAAAAACATTGCTGTCCCATATACTTCTGTGACGACTCCCATCTGCCATACATTTGGAGAAAATGCAAAAATCAAAGACGATACAAATGATATAAAATTATTACCTGTAAGAACAGATATTATAAAAAATATCACAACCGCTGTTATTGAAACAAAAAATGCTGACAGGACATTAATTCTGTATGCAAAATTGGAATATGGTATGAGTGAGACAAATATTTTGCCGGTTATGGAATAAAGCGGATAACCGGGTGAGTGTGCTATACCTAAAGTGGCGGAGGCTCCGCTGAGTTCACCGGAGTCATCACTCGTTACTGTAGGGCACAGACAGGAGAGATAAATCCCGAATGTCAGAAGAAATATAATACAGGTTAGAATGTAAATTCTCATATAGGACAAAGAATGGGGACGGTTCTAATACTTACAGTGAAACGTCACTGTTTTTCCAAAAGAATTAGAACCGTCCCCATTCTTTGTCCAGGACTGTTCTTACTGTCTGGAGCAGGTTTGTTATACTGTAGGGTTTTCTGACACATGCTTTTGCCCGGGATAATATGGTTTCCTTCCAGTCTTCATCCATCTGTCCTGTGGATATAATAACTTTCACAATTGGATTAATACTTAACATTTTTTCAAATAATTCTTTCCCGGACATCCTTGGCATTATTATATCCAATAAAACAAGGTCAATAGTATCCCTGTGTCTGATATAGATATCTAAAGCTTCCTGCCCGTCCGTTGCAATAAAAACATTATAACCATATTTTCTTAAAATCTTTTCTGTAATATTCAGAATCGCATATTCATCATCAACTACTAAAATAGTTTCATTTCCTCCCTTGATTATTTCAGATTCTTTGACTTTAACCCGTTGGACGGGCTGTCCTTTTGGTAGATAGATATGAATTATTGTCCCCTTGCCCTCTGTACTTTCTATTTCAATATGACCTTTACTGTTTCTTGTAACGATATTATAAACTATTGCTAATCCCAGACCCTGACCTTTTCTTCTGCCTTTTTCCGTTGTTGTAAAAAACGGTTCAAATGCTTTCCTTTTTATCTCTTCACTCATCCCTTTTCCATTGTCTTCAAACATTATATGTACATATTCACCTTCAGGAAGCGGGGAGCGTGTTTTATCATAACCTTTAACTGTATATCCCTCAGCTCTTATACTGACATAGTCTCCGGATTGGACACCCCTTTCTTCTATTGCCTTTATTGAATTCGTGCCAAGATTAAGTAATATCTGATTAAATTCATAAAGGTCAGCAAATACATAAAATTCTTCCGGTTTTATATTAACCCTTTTTTCAATAAGTCTGTCTGTGGTCTCTTCTAAAAGATTGAAAACATCTTTGGCCGGTTCATAAATATCACAGATAGTTTGTTCAGAAACACGGCTTTTTGAAATTGCCTGCAACTGTTTAACAACATTAGCCGCCCGTTTGCAGGCAGTTTCAGCTGCCTTAAGAGTTTCCTGTTGTTTTTCAGTAAAACTTTCTGCATCTAAATTGAGCATAGATATATTTCCCATAATTCCCGTCAATAAATTATTATAATCGTGAGCAATACCGTTTGCTAATGTCCCCAGGGAGTCCATTCTCAGTTTTAGATAAAGACGTTCCTCCAATTGCATATGTTCGGTTATGTCACGCATTATCCCTTCAACTCCTGTCGGCTGATTATCTCTTTCAAATACAAAATGAGCACTTATTGAAACATTCTTAATTTCACCGTTTAAATTTATAGTTTTTATTCTATAGTTTTCTACAGTTCCTATTTCTTTTAGTTTCTTTATTAAAACTTCAATAACTGATTTATCAGTACAAAAATCTTTGAGATACCGTCCGATTAATTTCTGATTTTCATAGCCAAATACAGAAAGGGCAGAGGGACTAAGGACAGTTATAAGTCCTTCCATATCTATACAAAAATAAACATCGTGAAGGGATTCAAATATTCTGCGATACTTTTCCTCACTTTTTCGCAGGGATTCATCAGCTTTCTTTTGCTCTGTAACATCTATACATACCGTCTGAAATAAATTCTTGCCGTCAGGTGAATAAATACTGGAAATGTTCAAAAAGGCATCGTATGGAGTACCGTCTTTACGTTTCATCCGTACAGAAAAATTAGATACTCTACCATATTGTTTAAGCAACTCAATTAACTTTTTCCTGTCTTCTATATTCTCATAGGTATCAGCGAGATTAATTTTTTTGAACTCCTCATTGGAGTAACCGGTAATAAATGTCATTGTTTTATTGGCAAATATCACCTTCCCGTCAGGAGAGGATAAGCCAATACCGATGGGACATTGTTCTATGAGCTGCCAGTATTTTTTCTCGCTCTCCCGCAATTCATTTTCTACCTGCTTAAATTCCGTGAAGCAATCAGTAACTTCAAGAGCAGTTGAAATATGTCTGGCAAGATTTTTTACGGATGGAATAAAGTATTTTGATAAATTAATAGAAGATATTTCAAGAGTACCTATAATTTTACCTTTTCGTCTTAATGGTGTTATGATTGATTTTTTCTTCTCAAGTCCCAGAGGTTTTGCAACCAGGTGAGCTATCGGTTGAGAAAATAATTCATTTAATAAAACAGTAACGGGCACTTCAATGGTTTTTCCCTCTTTTATAACCTGATTGTAAGTTTTTGATTTTTCCCAGTCAATTTTAAATTCTTCAAATTTTAATCCGGTGATTTTTTCTCCTATTTTTATTAGTTTAGGAACATACGATGTTTTTACATATTTAAGTTTTGAACCGTCATCTACAAGAAGTGCAATACTTCCATTATAACGTTTTGATTTTACAAACTCCTCCTGGAGTACTCTGTAAATATCATTTTCATCCAGTAAACCATGTATTTTTGCAGAGATATTTTGTGTAAATTGAATTGTTTCTATCAGGTCACATAAAGGCCTGGCTATTTTTTTAGAACCCGTTCTTTTTTTCACGCACATCAGGTCCTTGGGAGGCATTCTATTAGAATGGGGTTTAGAATGGTTTTATACCACCCATTAGTATTCTAATATAAAAATATCCAAATTTCAAGCAATCGTCCGAATTCGGACGCTACTGGGATTCCCCAATTTATCCGCAGGATTATCTTATTTATTGGGGTTATAATTTCCTATGCTTCAAGTAACTTAAAAAATTTCTTTTAAAAAAACACTCGCATCTAAAATTCTTATTTTTTTGTATTTTCTTAATTTCAAAATATGTTTATCCCCGGATATAATGCAATCTGCTTTGAATTCAATGGCACATTCTAAAATTCTGTTATCTGGTTCATCATGAATTACTTTTAACTCAAGTTTAGGTGTTACAGTTACAGAATTTCTTTTTATTAATTCTATTATTTCATTAGTTCTTTCTTCGGGCCAGAAAAATTTCTTTATTAAAACTTTTTTAAACTCTTCTAATATAGATTCTGATATCCCTAACTGATAGTCTTGTGTTATCACCCCCCGAAATATTTCTTCCGGTGGGCCTCCTGGAAAGACAAAGGCGGATATTAAAATATTAGTATCACATACTATTTTTTTCATCTTAATTCATGAATTACTTTATTTACATTTTCTTCGGTTATAATATTTTTTGCTTTTGCTATAAGAGAAAGTTCTTTTTGGATTCTTTTATATTGTTGCCATTCTACGTACTGTTTTATTGCTTCTGTGATAATTCCACTGCAACTTTTCATTTCTACTTTCTGCAATTTATCCAGTCTCTCTACTAGATTAGTGGGTATTGTTATACTAATTGATTGTACATTTCTCATAATATTTCTACCTCCCATACTATTTTATAGTATTATTATACAATATAAATATCTATTCGTCAAGGAGTTTTCGCCAAAATGTTTTTGATAAGAAAGGGAATGCAGTCTATCGTGTTTCTTTCAATCTTGCAATTGCCTGGGGCAGGTATTGTTTTGCCCCCTGATGGTTAGGGTCTATTCTAAGAACATTGCTGAACATTTCCACTACTTTCTCCCAGTTTTCTTCTCTCCAGTAAACCACACCTAAATTATAATATGCTTCAGTATAGTCCGGCTTGATTTCTATAACTTTAAGATATAATTCTTTAGCGAGTTTTATATTATTCTGCTTTTCTGCAATGACGCCTGAATTAGTTAAAGCGTTGATATCCGATTTGTTCAGATAAAGAATTCTATCATAATAGAATTTCGCTAAATCCAGTTTATTCTCCTGGAATGCCTGATATGCAACTTCGTGCAGTCCCAAGGATATATTGGTTTCCAGCCATCCCACTTCATCCCAGCGGTCATATGCATAAGTCCAGTACTGCAATAATCCCTTACTGTCCGGAGCAAGCCCGTTACCACCCCGGGCAAGCCCGAATCGGGCAAGCCCGTGCATAAACAAATAGACAGGAACCAATGCCCTGCTCCGGTAATCCCTGTATTCGTATGAGAAAACATTTCTCAAAGAGTAAAATTGCCAGGTAGGTCTCCCCGACCAGCTGTCAGGAACAGTAAGTTTGTCCGAGTCAAATGCCTCGTATAAAATGCCATTTTGTTTAATAATTGCACCCGGGAGGACTTTCTTGTTAAATGTTGAATAAAAGACAGGCTTTTTACCCAGATAACTCTTCTCTGTTGTTATCCTGCGTTCTTCCTTTTCCTGTTTAGTCAGACTGCGGAAATCACTGCCATAGATATTTCTGAATACCAATCCACCGCGGTCATGGAGTTCAATATCCTGACGGTGTTTTTCGGCAAAAGTCAAATATGCCATACTGTAAAAAGTATCGTCACCGCCGTCCATAAAAAATATACTCTCAGGTTTCAATGTCCGGAATATATTTCTTCCATAATCGTAAGTGAGATAATAATTTCTGAAATTACACTCATCAAAATGCTGGTGAATCAGGAATAAAGGTAGCAATAAAAATGCTATGCTGGTTATGCCGGCATAACCAGCATATTTTATTTTTTTACTTAACCAGATAATCCCCACACCTGTACAAACAACAAAGAAAAACAACGGTATTATATAAAACCTCTCAAGTATTCCCACTACTTCCGCTGTAAACGGTATATTGGCAAGTAATATAAATCCAATACCTGACATTACAAATACAAGGAAATACATTATTGCAAGTTGAATTCTTTCTTTAAATAATACTACCCAGCCGAATATTCCTATTATTATTGAGACAACACTTATCTGATGGTTGAATGTTGTCAGGAACCGGCCAATCTGCTTTATTGTCACAGGAACAGACCTGGCAAGTTTCTCACCCACGGTTAAGGCAAATGTCCCGTAATCCTTCCTGCTTATAACACGCCATAAGTTATGCAGTGTTTCAGGATTCCCCCAGTCCAGCCCGGGGTTTTTGAATGACCTTATGTGCAGGTATAAATAAACCGAAAAGCCTAACGAAAAGAAAAGTATGATATAAAACAGTTTGCCCCTTATGGATTTCCATGTTTTAATTGTTTTCCATAATATAATCGGCGAGATAAACACAAGCGTATGGTGATTGCCGAGCCCCAGCCCAAACAAAAAAGCAGTAAGGTAAATAAATTTAATATCCTCTCCCCCCGCGGGAGGGGTGAGGGGTTTTCTGGATAATATCAAAACAAGAACAGCAACAAAAAAAGTATTCAATGTGAATACTTCTGTCTGAACAGCGCTCCGCCAGAAAGTCGTGCTGAAACAAAAGATAAGACCTGCTACGATAATATTTAACATATCCCTCACCTTAATCCTCTCCCCCTTACTGGAGTAACCTACTTCTGGTTGTGGGAGAGGCGACCGAAGGTCGGGTGAGGGGTTAGATAATCCCTCAATAATTTTTGCCAGTATTACTATCGTTAAAACCGCAAAGAAAACTGAAATTAAATTCACCCTGTATGCTAAATTGCCAAACGGTATTATCAATGTGAATATTTTCCCTAACAGACAATAGAGGGGATAACCCGGACTGTGAGGCAGCCCCAGAATAACACTTGCCGCACAGAACTCACCCGAGTCGCCGGTTGATATCGTCGGGCACATCGTGTAGATATATGCCCCGAAAGACGCCAAAAAAAGAATAATGGGGGACGCTACTTGAATTTTGCTACTTTTCATTTACAATATAGTCTCTCAATTCCAGAATTTTCTGTCTAAATTCAGAATCTGTTTCCATATTAGATTCTATGTGTTTAATTATTTTTGCTACAGTGCTGTGATGACACGGCCCTATTTTCTCTCCTATTTCTGCTAAACCAAGATTTGTATATAAACGAACCAAATATATTAACTGATGCCGTATCATTTTAAAATGTTTTATTTTACTAAAAAGCAAATTCTCGTGTGAAAGGTTATAAAATTTTGCTAACCGTTGTAAAATATCATCAAATTTAATTATATTATACATTTGACGATCTCCTTTCCGTCTTAGCCTATCTGTATCGTTCTGCTTTCTTTTTTCTACTGTTTTAAATATCATATCGGCAAAATTTTCATCCCCGTGAATTACCCCTTCATATATGAAAGGTTTTGTTTTATCATTAAGCATATCTTCTACAAATTTACTATATTTTTGTCTCTGATTGATTTCTCCAAGATAATTCAACACAGTATTAGCATCAATAAATGTGTCACCGCCTTCCAGATAACTAAGATAACTACTCCATTTATAGTCTTCCGGATGATTTACTATTCCTGCTCGCACAGGATTCAGATGGATATATCGCGTTAGTTCTAACAGGTAACTATCTTTGTCTACAACTATTGATTTATATCTTCCTTGAAATAAATGCCCGATTAATTTGTATTTCTTCTTATAGTAACACATATAACTTATATTCAGCCCCCTCATAAACGAAGGAAGATTACCTTTCGGGGTTTCCAGAAGTAAATGCAGGTGAGTAGACATTAATGAATAGCAATAAACAATAACGCCTAATTGTTCGCAGTGTTTTTCGAGAAGTTTTAAATATTTATAGTAATCCTTATCGTCCCTAAATATTAACTGACGATTATTCCCACGATTCATTACATGGTAAACAGCTCCCGGAAAAACTATACGTGCAGTCCTTGGCATGTCGGTTATCCCTTGTAGCGTCCAGTTTTATCCGCAGGCCGACGAAGTCGGTCTAATTTAACTGGACGATATCTTAAATGAAAAGTAGCAAAATTCAAGTAGCGTCCCCTATTCTTTTTATGAGCCATTCTGCTAAAAGCAATCCAATCATTATAAAACAAAACACAGGTAAAGTCCACAGGTTGACCTGCCTTTTTATACCGGAAACAGTCTTTATCTTCACCCTGGAATTAATTCTGTCAATTGAAAAATCCGTTAAGGTGAAACTATCGGCATTTGTAATCCCGGCAATTTTCTCCATAAGCGGCCTGTTCACCTGCAGGTTAAAATCTTCCGAACTAACAGTTTTCTTAATAAAGACCACTTTTTTATCTTCAGCCACAATGTTACTCCCGGGTTTTTCTAACCACGCTTTCAATATATATTTCCCGGGCAAAGAAGGCGTGAATTTCACATTCCAGCCATCCGGTATAACTGAAAGGACATTAATTTGCTTGATTTTCATATCCGGCTCTGTTATTGATAGGTAAGGTTTATAAAATTTCAATGATTTATCCATTACAATCAAATCAACGTTTATCTGATTACCGGGAATATAGTTTTTCTGAGCAACCGATATTCTGAAATTACCGCTTTCTTCAATATGCCCCACCCAGTTGAGAACGTTCTTCCAGAATTTTCTGTAATATATCCCGCTTTTACCTTTCTGTGCCATACCTAAAAGCCACCGCCAGGTTGTATTGATTCCCATAGCTACACTTCTACCCTTGCCGTATTCACCACAGGCAATGCATACGTGATTTTTCCAGGGATGAACAGCAATAGTCACCGCCCCGGGCTTTTCCCTCAGTTTCTGGCAGCCGTCAACAGGAGGAAATTCATCCCATATCTTTGTTGATTCTTTCACGCTGTCTGCAAGCAACACTATCGGGTGGCTATAATTAACCAACCTTGCATTAAAGAATCCCTCTTCAAGGGGTTCTTCGGGTTTATCCATATTAACCGGTATAATCTCTTCTAATGCGGTGCCTCTATAATTACCTTTGCCAAAGGCATTCTCTCCTGCAATCATAAGTAACCCGCCGCCGCGTTCTTTAACAAAACGGTTAATATTTACGAGATGCTGACTCATTATATAAAATTTGGCATAATTGAAATTTTCCAGAATAAGAACATCGTAATCAAACAAATCCTTAGTAAAAACAGTATCTGTGGGGAACGGTATAAGTGACAATTGGTCGTCAGAAACAATAGCAATATTTTCCGGGTTACGTAATATTACAAACGATACGAGTTCCATTGAAGGTTCTGACTTTATCAAATTTCTTAAATAATAATATTCGGGATTGGGCTGTCCGCAAATATAGAGAATACGGAGTTTATCACGGACTGTTTCTATTGTGAATTCACGGTTATTATTTAATATTACTGTTTCGCCCTCAACAGGCATTATTTTAATTGTGTAGTTATGTATTCCAAGTTCCTTTGGTATAAAACTCATTATAACTTCATTATAACCTTCATTAGCAATGGTTTCTTTGCTTGATATAATTTCCTTGTCTTTTTCAAGATATATTTTTATATTTCTATCTTTCAAGCCATAAGCATAAAATACGGCAGTCAGTTCAACGGGTAAACTCTTAAATGCAAAATCACTGCACCTCACGTCTATTATAGAAATATCAGTTATCTGTTTATCAGCAGATGGATGGACAGTAAACACAGGTATGTCTGCCGATTTTAATGCCTCTGCAACATCCGGCCCGGCATTATTCTGTCCGTCAGAAATCAGAAGGACTGCATCAATGTTCTGCCCGAAACTATTAAGTAACTGTTTGACGGAGTTGCTAATATCAGTAGTAATACCGTTTGGTTTCATTTCTGATATTTCTTTTTGTGCTACCGGTTCCAGGTTAGGAGAGAAGCGATAAATATCAACTGTGAAATATTTTTCTAACAGAGGCAGGTTTTGTTTAATGAATTTAATAACAGTATTGAATCTGCCCCCGTATCTCATACTTGAGGACGTATCCACAAGGACGGCAAGATTCGGTTTTGATTTCCTGTTAAAAGAAACCCATACAGGCTCTAAGAGCAGGAATACCAATAAAAGCAGAACAAAAATCCTTATGCCAAAAAGCCAGGATAATTTTTTGGCTCTGGCCCTGAGATATATGACATAACCTAACATTGCTAATGCCAGAACCAGTATTAACACATCAAATAAACTCAGTGCCGTTATCTGCATAAATTTTGGGGACAAATTTTGGGGACACATCACTTAATTATTTTTGTGTGGCAATCTCACAGACTGTCATTGCTTGACATTTACATAGCAATGACACTTCGTGTCACTTATCTATACTCTAATTTACGTCTTATAAATGGGCGATGAATAAAATCAGTTTTATATGTCCCCGTTAAAGAGAAAACAATCATATTTATAGTAAGTTTTTGTGATTCAAACCTCTGGGATTCACCGCCGGGAGTACAGGGTAAAAAATAATTACCAAACATATCCCTTGCCCAACTTCCGAGGACATCATTCTGGGAATATATGACTGCTGTCCTGCCGTCTATGTCCATGCCTTCAATATAATTATTGACAATAGCTCTCCCGCTCATCGCTCTTAACAGGTAAAACGAACGGAATATCGCATGGTCTTTGGATATAATGCCGAACTCATTTTTTGGAAAAACCTTCTTGAATTCCATACGAATCTGTGTATTAAACCTGCTGTTTTTCTCACCGCTGGAGTCATCAATAAACATTAATCCGCCGTTTTCTAAATACTTTTTTATGATTTCCCTTTCTTCGTCTGTCCACCCGTTAAAACTGCCGTTATTCGTCATTATTACAAAAGGTGATGAAAAAAGAAGTTCATCTTTAATACTTACTGTACGTCTTGAAGGTTCTGCTTTTATGCTTGTAGTTGTTTTTAAGAATGACAGTATATCCGCATAAATAAACGGGTAAGGGTCCCATCCCCCGTCATATTTCATGACTGTAAAAACAAACCTATCCCTCTGCTGGCACTCCAGAGGCAAACCAGCCAAGAATAGCAATATAAAAAACAAAAAGAATTTTAGGAATTTTAGGGACATATCACTTAATTGTCCTTGCATTGTACATCTTGTAGCGTCTATCTTTAGATGGACGACTACTAAATTATACCACTTTGTTTATATTTTGTAAACACTACTATTCGGTAAGATTTTTTAGATGCGAATTCTGTTCTATGGTTTTTAAGGAATACCAGTAATATCTAATGCGAATTTTATTGCTTTATGGATTTTATCTATTTTTTCTGAGCTTAATAGAGATATTCTTTCAATAAGATATTTTTTACTAACGGTACTTATTGTATCTAAGTTGACCACGCACCGTTTAGGTAATTTATCCTCCGGACCAAGGGAAACTTCTACAGCTATATCCCAAATTTTTGTAGTGACTTCCGCTACTGTCACTGAGTTTCTTACCGCACAGGCCTCGTCTCTAGAAAGAATCACTACCGGACGCTTACCTATAGGTTGCGGAAAATCAGCCCACCACACCTCGCCTTTTTTCACTCTTTACCACCTCTCCCTATTGAATGACTCCAAACCCATCATTGTCCGAGTGTCTATTTTTTGAGTTGGTTCACCGTGTTTCTTGTATGCTTCTACATATTTCTCTATTTCCTTTTTTTCTTTTGTTTTTTCATAAAATAAATTAACCATCTTTTGCAAAAATTCACTGCGATTGAGTTTTTTCCTACTTCTATCCTGTTCAATTGACTTAAATAATGGTTCCGGAAATGTAATTGAGAATTTAATTGAACGCATGATAACCCCCGCTATTATCTTACTTTATCCTACTATTATCATACCATAAAAATACAGGTTTGTCAAGAGGGAGGGTCTTTAAAATGATTAGAATTTAATTACCTCCGTCCCCATTATTTTGACTTGTAGGCGACAAGGAGTTCCATACCCAAAAACAGCAGGGCAAATAACAGGAAATTCTTGGTAAGTTCTTCACCTTCAATGATATTTACGACTTTCCGGCTGAGGGAACTGTCATTTTCAAGAATGAGCAGATAAGCCCGGGTAAAGAATTCCTTGAGTCTATCCGGTTTAATTAAAGTCGTATCACTTTCTGATTTTGACCTGTCAGCATTGACACTGAAATATCTTTTAGACTGCCTGCCGGAGAGTTCATATCTCAATAGGTAAATACCCGGGTAATCTGTTTTGCTGAATTCAATTTCATCACCGCCTGCCCCGTAGATGACTTTGGCAGGTTCCACACCAGTTCCTTCAGGCAGAATAACATCGGCATTTCGGACCCTGCCCTCAAAATTATACCGGACGGTTTCTCCTGCGGTAAATGAATCTTTGTCAGTAGTAGTTTTTGACATATATTTACAGAGTGCTCTGACAAAGTAAGGATAAAATGTCTTTGCAGGGAAATTTGTCCAGTCCCTGTCTGCGGAGGAACCGAAGATGAATATTTCTTTAGATTCAAACTTTTTTTCAATCAATAACGGCATATCATTATTTAACCTCATTATCACATTGGAATCTATATCCCCCAGTTCATACACTTCGCTGAACTTTATTTTATCCGTTTCAAATTCATCAAATTTACTTAACACAGCACTGTTTTTGTCAATACTGCCGATTCTGAATTCCCCCTTCTGGCGTCCGTGAATGTTTTCCCGCAACCAGTCAGGATAATCTTCCGGAGAGACCTTATCGCCGAGAAAGAATATCAGCATTTGTTCTTCCTTCGTTTCTATTTCCGCCACCTTCTCCACATTACAGAAAATGAGCACATCATACCGGATTATATCTTTCTTCTCAAATTCTTCGGGACTGCATATAGTCACTGAAAAGCCGGAGTTTTTTTCAACGGTTTCACCTCTGAGTGCGGACTCCAGATAATAAGACTCCCTGTTTACCCCGCCGAGTTTAGGGTCGCCGTCTATAATCAAGACATTTATATCTTTTTCCGGTTGATGGACAAAATAATATATATCGTCAGTGGTTAAACTGTCCTCCTGCAGTTGAAGTTTTCCCGTCAGCACCTCTTCAATGTTCTCCGTATATGCAAACTCGTAGTTAAGTTTACTGAAAGGCTGGATTGTCAGTAAATTGTCATAGGTGCGTTTGTTGTCTTTAAACATTGAGATTGACCAGTTGGTGCGTATAGACGAGAAATTTTCTATTTCTGAGGTAAACCTTAATACCTTGCCGGAGATTTCCAGTTTGTTTATGGATGTGTTGTCGCAGATATCGGTGCCTGCGGCAGGTATAAAAACAAGCCTGACAGAACTGTCGTAATCCGGTATTAAGGTTTTTATATCCTTTTTTTCTTCCGGTAATATATGTTTGGCATTGTCACTTATAACTATGATTGTTCTTTCGCCTGCAGGCAGTTCCTGAAAGGTATCATAGGCAAAAGAAACCGCAGATATTAAATTTGTCGTATAGTATGTCTGTTCAACTGTGGCAAGGAATTTCTTTAAAGAGTTAATATCATTGGTGAATTTTGTGAATTCGTTGATTCTATCGGAAAAGGTTACTATTGATATTTGCTTATTGAGAACTTTGGTTGCTGATTTGCCCGTAGGCAGTAAGGCATCTAATAATTTGTCAGTTATATTTTTTGCCTCCATCAGTCTTGTTCTGCCTGATTCGCTATAGGACATTGAATATGAAACATCCAGCAGGAGGACTATCTGCTGGTTCTTCTTTCCCCCGTATGTGCCAAAAAAACCAACAGGTCTTGTAAAAGCAAGACATAATAGAAACAGGATAAGACATCTCAACAGAAGCAATAGCCATTCAAGAAGTTTTTTCCTGGGTTGGACGGTTTTTGTAGCTAACAGTATAAATTTTAGATAACTGAACTTGATTAATTTAGGTTTTTGCTGAAAAAACAGGTGAATTATAATAGGTAAAAGGCTGACCGGCAGAATCCAAAGTAAAGCAGGATTGATAAAGGTGAGGTTCATATATTTTATGCTTTTCTGCTGGCAAGAAAAGAGCCTAAACCGATTTCAAACGGTGTGTCGGTTTTAAGCAAACAATAGTCTATCCCGTATTGACGACAGCCGGTCGTGTAGTTTTCTATGAACGTGTTAAACAGGTTTGAATATTCGGACTGTATGAGTTCCGGTTCTGAATAAATTTGCCGTCTCAGGTGACCTTCGGTTTCAAGTGATTCAAATATTGCTCTACCCTTGAAAGGCAGGTTAGCCTCAGCAGGGTCAATTATCTGGAATACAATCAGGTCATGGTGTTTGAATTTTAGATGTCTTAACGATTGGAGAATACTTTCGGGTTCATCAAACAGGTCCGAGATTAATATAATCAGCCCTCTGCGTTTTAAGTATTTACTGAATTCATCAAGTGAATCTGTGATTTTAGTTTCATCGCCAGGTTCTATGTTCTCCAGGACTTCTGTTATTGTAGAAAAATAACTTAAATTTGCACGGGAGGGTATGAATTTCCTCACCCGGCTGTCTATTAAAGTCACGCCTACAGAATCCTTCTGATGTAACAAAAGATAACTGAGTGCCGCAACCAGATGGACACCATAAGTGAGTTTATCCATATTTGTGTCTGACTTAAATAACATTGATTGAGATGTATCTAATAAAATATACGCTCTCATATTGGTTTCATCCCGGAACTGTTTTACGAAGAATTTATCTGTTTTACCGTATATTTTCCAGTCAATATGTCTGAGTTCGTCGCCCGGCGCATATTCCCTGTGCTGGACGAATTCAAGGGAGTGGCCGCGATACGGACTTTCGTGCATGCCAGAAATAAAACCTTCCACGACAGTCCTGGCGCGCAGATGCAGGTTACTTAGTTTAAGCAAACTTTCCGGGTCTATGTATTTCATTCTATTTGGTAATTCTAACCTGTTTCTAATACTTGTTTTCCTTTTTCGGTTATCACATATCTCTGTTTGCTACTTTGTGGTTTATCAGGAATAGTCATTTTCAATAATCCGTCCTGCAATAAAGGACTAATATATTTATTTCTGAATTTTGTGCGATTCGTCCATTTGAATTGTCTTTGAATATTAGATATCGCCTGCTCCTTAGAACAAAAAGACAGTAAACGTTCAACTTCATCCCAACTTAGTCCCAACTTAGTCCCAACTTGGTCCCAACTTGGGACAACTTGTTCACCGACTTGCTCACTGGTTCTAATCTTTTTTCTCTTGAAAATTACTACAAAATTCCCTGATATTTCTTTATATTCTGGGATAACGAGACCTTGTTCCTGCATCAATCTATTCATCTTATCTATACCTGTACCCCATCGCTCAATATAGCCTGCTAAAAATAAAACTTCTGCAATAGCAGGATTCCTTAATACTGATATATGTTTCTTGAAAAGATCCTTCATCGTTATGCCCAGAGGCAATCCCCCAGGAGACCAAACTTCTACTCTATCATCAAATATTGCTACATCAATATGGCTGGGAATTCTATAATCCCTATGTGCTACTGCATTTGCTATTGCTTCCCGAATAGCAAGATATGGAAGTTCATATTGTTCTTCTCTACGACCTGTTTGTGGATTTATCCAGGCAGACTTACGGATATTTCTAAGGATAAAATTCTCTGCATAATCTATCTGGTTGAAGATATTGTCTTTTATTTCAATATGGTCAAGTATTTTACCTGTTTTATCTATTCCTTCAAATAGAGCACATTTTACAATAGTGTCCGGGAAATACCTTTGAATTTCTCTGCCAAAAGCCATAAATCCAGCAAAATTTAATTTATCTTGAGTAAATAGTCCAAGTTTACTCAAAATAATATTTTTATTTTCAGTGGTATCAACAGGCAGATTTCTTTCTTCTTTTGCTTGTTTAAGAAACCATCTTAATGTTTTTATTGCAATTTTATCTTTATATTTTTTTATTATAGTTTTATCAAATCTATATGCTGAATTTTCTCTCTCATAAAGATATTTCTCAATTTCATATCTTGAAAGATAAGCATTAGTTGTACCTATGCGTTTGTAAGCCTTCCCTTTGTAAAAGTAAGGTTTCTCCGGACTGTTTTTCACCTCAACTACCAGGATATCTCTTCCATCTATTTTTTCTACATAGACATTCGGATACAGCCTCGGCTCTATTGAAGACAGGATAGTTGTGGAAACTCTTTTTAAAGTATCATCACTAATCAGCTGACCAACTATTTCGCCTCTATCAGATATTCCAAAATAGACTGTTCCTGTATCGCTATTAGCAAATGCACAGAGGTCTACCAATGCTTGATTCAATTCCGCTGTAGATTTTTTAAATTCTGTCTTCTCTGATTCTTTAAATTTCATTTTATGGCCTAAAGTTCGGTTTTTACTGTTTCCAGCAATTTCTTTATCACTTCGTTTGTATTTATTCCCTCTGCTTCTGCATGGAAATTTAATACAACCCTGTGCCTGAGTGCAGGAGGTGCTATCGCACGAATGTCTTCTATTGAAACAGTATATCTGTTGTTAAGTATAGCCCTTGCTTTGGCACCTAAAATAAGTGTTTGGCTTGCCCGTGGTCCTGCACCCCAGTTTATCCACTGTTTTGTAAACTCAGGAGCAGATGCATCTTTCGGCCTGGTGGCGCGGACCAGCCGGACTGCATAATCAACGACATAGTCGCTTGCAGGGACTTTACGCACTATTTCCTGTAATTCAATTATCTCCTTTGCATTGAGTACTTTAGTTAATTCCGGTTTGTAAGCACCTGTGGTCTGTAAAACAATTTCTTTTTCTTCTTTGTCTGACGGGTAATCAATGTTTATCTGGAAGAAGAACCTGTCAAGCTGTGCTTCAGGCAACGGGTATGTCCCTTCCTGTTCAATTGGATTCTGCGTGGATAGGACATAAAATGGCAGGGGAACAGGATATGTCTGACCTGCCACGGTTATTTTATACTCCTGCATTGACTGGAGAAGTGCACTCTGGGTCTTGGGCGGCGTACGATTAATTTCATCAGCAAGGACTATGTTTGCAAATATGGGCCCCTTTATAAACCTGTAATTTCTTTTACCTGTTTTCTGGTCTTCTTCTATGACCTCCGTTCCCGTTATATCGGATGGCATGAGGTCAGGCGTGAACTGTATCCGTTTGAAATCCAGGTCAATAATTTCCGCTAAACTCTGTATTAACAGCGTTTTTGCCAGACCGGGTACACCGACTATCATACAGTGACCGCGGGCAAAAAGGGCAATGAGTAATTCATCAATAACCTCTGTCTGACCTACGATAATTTTCTTCAGTTGTTCAACTATGGACTTATGTCCTGCAACAAGTTTTTCTACCAGTTCCAAATCTTTCTTTTCAGCCATTTTCCCTTCCTTTCAAAGAATGGGGACGGTTCTAATTCTTTTTGTCTTTTTGAAAATACTGACGGTTTATTAGAACCGTCCCCATTCTTTCTAAGAATATTGTATCATTAAAGTCTAGGTTAGTCAAGAAAAATGGGATGTGTCCCTATTTTTAGGGACGGGGGTGGTATTTTTTGTGAAGTTCTCTTAGGTGTTCTTTGTCAATATGCGTATAGATTTGTGTTGTGGCAATACTTGAATGGCCAAGCATCTCCTGCAGTACCCGCAGGTCAGCACCACCGCTGAGCAGATGGGACGCAAATGAATGGCGGATAGTATGAGGTGAAACAGATTTTGTAATCCCGGCCCTGCGGACATATTTTTTTATTTGTTTCCAGAATTCAACCCTGCTCAGTTTCTTTGCAAATTTACTCAAGAATACTTCTTTTTGGGTTGGATATTTTTTCAGTCTCAGTTCCAGGTATTTTTCTAAGGCATACTTTGCCCTTTTCCCGACAGGGACAATGCGTTCCTTATTCCCCTTTCCAAGCACGCGGACATAGCCGACCTTCAGGTCAATATTGTCTAAATTCAGATTTACAAGTTCAGAAACACGCAAACCCGATGCATAGAGCAGTTCAATCATTGCTTTATACCTTATATCCCGCTCATTTTTTTCAGGTATACTGTTCAGTAAATGTCCCATTTCATGAACTGTCAGCAGGTTCGGTAATCTGAAGGGTATTTTTGGTAAATTAATACCTTCGGTCGGGTCGTTTTTTGTATATTCTTCAGAAACAAGAAACTTATGCAACTGTCTTAAGGATTCAATTAACCTGAATATTGAAGTTGGTTTCAGGTTTTCTTCGGTTTTGGCTTTCATTATGAATTCAATGAGTAAGTCATAATCGGCGTTTAAAACACTGCATTTTGTTTTTGCCAGATACTTTAGGTATTTATCCAAATCACTCCTGTAGGACAGCATTGTATTTTTCGCTAACCCTTTTTCAACCATTATGAATTCCATAAATGCCGTTAAATATTCTTCGTTTGTCATGTTGTATGAATCCCCCTTTCTTCCCCCTTTACAAAAGGGGGATTATGGGGGATTGAAATTCAATAGCCCAAAAAGGGATTGTTTTTCAGTTCTTCTGCTATAGTGCTTTTCGGCCCATGTCCCGGATATATTACAGTATCACCCGGCAGAACACACAACTTCTTAAGTGAATTGATTAAATCTTTTTCACTTGCTCCGGGTAGGTCATAGCGTCCTATTGAACCAAAAAACAATGTATCACCGGTGAAAACATAACCCCCGCCTAAAAGAGAAATGCCTCCGGGAGTATGTCCCGGTGTCCACAGGACTTTCAGTTCAACACTGCCTGCTTTTATTATATCATTTTCATTAACCGTTTTATCTGCCGGTGGTGAAATTATTTGTTCGTAGTACATTGAGGCTGAAAGATTACTGTTCGGGTCAGTCAGCATCTGTGCATCAAACGGATGGATGTAGATAGGACAGTTATATTTTTCCTTTAGGTAAGCATTGCCGCCTATATGGTCGGCATGCCCGTGAGTGTTTACGATACCTGTCCCCTTAAGTTTTTCTTTTTCTATTATTGAGGATATTTTCCGGGGTTCTGCACCGGGGTCAATTATTAAAGTCTGTTTTGTATCAGGGTCGGTAACGAGGTAACAGTTGACCTGCAATTCGCCGACGGTAATTGGTATAATTGTCACTTTTTCTTTCGTGCAGGTTTTTCCTCTTCTTCTTTCTGCGGTGCAGGTGGAGTTATTTTTTGCGGTAAGAGTTTTTCCCGGAGAATTTTTTCAATTTCATCGGTCACCTGCGGATTTTCTTTCAAGTAGTTCTTAGCCTGTTCCTGTCCCTGCCCGATTTTCTCGCCTTTATAGGTTATCCAGGCACCTGCTTTTTCTATTATGTTTTGTTCAATGCCTAAATCAAGTATAGAGCCTTCCCGGGGAATACCTTCACCGAATATTATTTCAAATTCCGCTGTCCTGAACGGAGGCGCAACTTTATTCTTTACTACTTTTACTCTCACGCGGTTACCCACGATTTCATCACCGTGCTTAATTTTCTCTATTGAACGAATATCAAGCCTCATAGAAGAATAGAACTTTAACGCCAGACCGCCGGGTGTTGTTTCAGGACTGCCGAACATCACACCAATCTTATGCCTTATCTGGTTTATAAAGATTACTATTGTCCTTGATTTAGAAATACTTGAAGTCAATTTCCGCAGTGCCTGTGACATAAGTCTCGCCTGCAGTCCCATCTGTGCATCGCCCATTTCACCTTCAATTTCTGCTTTTGGAACTAATGCTGCAACAGAGTCAACAACCACCACATCCACAGCCCCTGAACGGACTAACCTTTCAGTAATTTCAAGCCCCTGTTCACCCGAATCGGGCTGTGAAATATAGAGGTTTTCCACATCAATGCCTAATTTTGCTGCATACGCCGTATCAAAAGCATGTTCTGCGTCTATATATGCTGATATCCCGCCGAGTTTTTGTGCCTGGGCAGCTATTATCATTGCCAGGGTAGATTTGCCCCCTGCTTCGGGACCAAAAATTTCAATCACACGTCCTCTTGGAATACCGCCGACACCCGTGGCAACATCAAGCGCTAAGGCGCCGGTGGGTATAGTTTCCACAGTAAGTTTTACGGTTTTTTCGCCTAATTTTATTACGGATTCTTTACCAAAATCTTTCTCAATCTGTGTTATTGCTGCTTCAAGTGCTTTTAATTTGTCGTCTTTTGACATTTTTTCTCCCTTTCTAATCCCCTT